>JBKHJU010000233.1:0-4422 GCA_046537985.1 Longimicrobiales bacterium | reverse complement strand
GTACGACGACGGCCTCTACTTCAAGAGCAGCCAGGAGATGGCCGACTTCTTCCCGGACCGGCCCGACGTCCTGGAGAACACGCTCGCCGTCGCCGACGCGGTCGACCTCTCCTTCGACAAGCAGTATCACCTGCCCGGGTTCCCCCTCCCCGGGGGATACGCCGATGCCGACGGCTACCTGGTTCACCTGACCGAGCAGGGGGCCATCCAGCGGTACCTGAAGGACGGGACAGCTCTCGATGTGTCCCCCGACGTCGAACCGGTCGGAGACGGATTCACCCGCGAAGACCTTCCGGAGGACGTGAAGGAGCGGCTCGACTTCGAGCTCGGGGTCATCCTGGAGACCGGCTACGCCGGCTACTTCCTCATCGTCTGGGACTTCATCGACTGGGCCCGCCGGAACGGGATCCCGGTGGGGCCGGGGAGGGGCTCGGCGGCGGGCTCCCTGGTCTCCTACTCCCTGGGGATCACCAACCTCGATCCCCTGAAGTACGACCTCCTCTTCGAGCGCTTCCTCAATCCCGAGCGGATCTCGATGCCGGACATCGACATCGACTTCTGCTTCGAGCGTCGGGGCGAGGTCATCGAGTACGTGCGGGAGAAGTACGGCCGGGACGCGGTGGGGCAGATCATCACCTTCGGGACCATGAAGGCCCGGGCCGTCATCCGGGACGTGGGCCGCACCCTGGGCTTCCAGCCGTCGGAGACGGACCGGATCGCCAAGATGATTCCCAACGCCCCGGGGAGCAGCTTCACGGTGGAGGAGGCCGTGGAGCGGATCCCCGAGGTGAAGGCCCTCTACGCCAAGGGGAACCGGAACGAGGACGGTCGTCCCTACAGGGACCTCTTCGACTACTCCATGGTGCTGGAAGGGCTGGCCCGCCACGCCTCGGTCCACGCCGCCGGGGTGGTCATCGCCCCGGGCCCCCTGGACGACTACGTCCCGGTCTGCACTCCACCGGGCAAGGGTGGATCCAACGGGAACGGCGACGAGCCGGTGGACGTGGTCACCCAGTACGACATGAACTGCCTGGAAGACGCCGGGATGCTCAAGATGGACTTCCTGGGTTTGAAGACCCTGACCATCATCCACGACGCCGTGGAGATGGTCCGGTCCCGGGTGGGCGCCTTGGAGCACCCGGAGACGGGCGAGACCTACGAGACCATGGACGACGTCCCCCTGGGCGACCCGGCCGTCTACCGCATGCTCCGTCGGGGCGGCACCTCCGGGGTCTTCCAGTTCGAATCGAACCTGGCCACCGAGAAGCTCCGGGCCATGCGCTGCGACCGCTTCGAGGACCTGGTGGCCACCAACGCGCTGATCCGGCCGGGCCCCCTCGACTCGGGGATGACGGACCACTACATCGCCCGGAAGCTGGGACGGGAGGAGGTCCGCTACCCCCACCCGGAGCTGGAGAAGGCGCTGGAGCCCACCCACGGCATCATCGTCTACCAGGAGCAGGTGATGCGGATCGCCAACGTCCTGGCGGGCTACAGCCTGGCCGAAGCAGACGTGCTCCGGAAGGCGGTGGGAAAGAAGATCCAGGAGCTCATCGAGAAGGAGCTGGAGCGCTTCGTGGAGCGCGCGGTGGAGCGGGGCGTGGAGCAGCGTACGGCACGGAACCTGGCGGGGCAGATCGAAACGTTCGGCAGGTATGGTTTCAACAGAAGCCATTCCGCGGCCTACTCCCTCCTCTCCTATCAGACGGCCTGGCTCAAGGTGCACTACCCGGCCGAGTTCATGGCCGCCCAGCTCTCTGCGGTCCTCTCGAGCACCGACAGCGTGGTGAAGTACATCGCCGAGTGCCGGGAGCTCGGTCGCTCGGTGGCGAAGGTTCCCGAGGGAATCGAAGTCCTCCCCCCGGACGTCAACGAGTCGGGGTGGAAGTTCACGGCGGTGGGAAAGGACAAGATCCGCTTCGGGCTGGGCGCGGTGCGCGGCCTGGGATCCTCCGCCGTGAGCTCCATCCTGGAAGCCCGGGAGAAGGGGGGACCCTTCACCTCCATGTTCGACTTCCTGGAACGGGTGGATCTCCGGGCGCTGAACAAGCGGGCGGTGGAAGCCCTCGTCTGCGCCGGCGCCCTGGACGACTTCGGCCTCCGTTCCCGGATGACGGCCGGCCTCGACGTGGCCTATTCGGAGGTCCAGGCCCGGGAGCAGGAGAAGGAGATGGGCCAGCACTCCCTCTTCGGAGGGGACGACGCGGTCATCCAGCGGAAGGACCCGGAGCTGCCCGAGGTCCCGGCGTGGGACGAGCACGACCGGCTTGCCCGGGAGAAGGAGGCCCTGGGCTTTTTCATCTCGGGTCACCCCCTGGAGCGCTTTCGGGAGGTCGTGCTGGCCTTCGGGCCCGCACACTCGTCCAACCTCCGGGAGCACCAGAACGAGCAGGTGGAGCTCCCCTGCGTCGTCACCTCGGTCTCGAGGCAGGTCTCCCGGAGGGACTCCTCCGAGTGGGGCAAGATCGTTGTGGAGGACTTCCACGGGACCGCGACCGTCCTCGCCTTCGGGGACGCATGGAAGAGCTCGAAGGAGGTCCTGGAACAGGATGCGGTGGTCCTCGTTCGGGGCAGAGTGTCCGGCCGTGAGCGGGACGAGGACGACCCGCCCATCTTCCTCGATGAAGCCGTCCTCCTGGAGAAGATTCCCCGGTCGGGACGCCTCGCCCTCCAGATCGAGGTGGAGCCGGGAGCTTCGGAGGAATTCGACGACGATGCCTTCGAGCGTGCCCGGAAAGTGCTCGCCGACCACCCGGGCCCGGCCCCCGTGGAAGTCCTCTTTCCGAACGGCGAGAGTGGAAGCGCCCGCCCGACGGAGGATTGGAGCGAGCCCATGGACAGCGACGTGGATGATGCGAGCTCCGAGAGCCGGCCCGGCGATGGCGCGGTGGACACGACTGGATCATCGGAGCGCGCCCTGGCCGGCTCCCGCGAGAGGAGCCCCTCTCCGGATCCCGACGAACCCGGCGGTCCCGCCCGCCTCCGCTCCCGGAGCCTCCGGGCCGAGCCGGACGAGGACACCCTGGACCGGCTCAAGGAGATCTTCGGGCCCGGGCGGGTCCGCCTCGCCTGGACCGGGAACGGCCGGACCGGGAATGGAGGGTAGAGGCTCCACAGGTCCCGGGGCCGGCGACGAGGGAGCTCCGGGGATCGACGACTCGGCGGGGAACGAGCAAACCATTCCGGTCGTGGCCGCCGTGGTGGAGCGGGACGGAGCCTACCTTCTCGCCCTCCGGCCGGGGCACAAGCGCCACGGGGGCCTCTGGGAGTTCCCCGGTGGGAAGGTGGCCTCGGGAGAGAGCGACGCCGACGCCCTCGAGCGGGAGCTGGCCGAAGAGCTCGGCGTGAAAGTCGCATCCGTCGGCTCCCCTCTCTTCGGGCGGCGAGACCCGGGGACCCCCTTCTCCATCCGATTCCTGCGGGTGAAGATCCATGGAGAGCCCCGGGCCCGGGAGCACGACGAGGTGCGCTGGGTCCGGGCCGCGGAGCTCCCCACCCTCCCCCTGGCTCCCGTGGACCGGCGCTTCGTTCTCGAGGTGCTCGGGTAGCCGGAGCATCGAGGCGACGCCCGATGCGGGCAAGCCCCGGGCTCGACCCACCCTCCGTCTTGGCGGGGATGAAGACCGAGGGATATACTCCGGCCATGGAAAACGATCCGACGGAATCCGAGCGGGACGGCTCTCCGGGACGCGAGTCGGGTCCCACGCTTCCCCGTCCCTCTCCGGCCCGGTTTCCCGGATGGCTCCTCCCCCTTCTCGGAGGCGTGGCCGGAGGATTCGTCTCGGGGTGGTGGGGCGCCGCTTTCGGAGTGGTCGTGGGATTCCTGATCTGGAGAACCCGGGCGTGAGGCCCCCCTCCCGCTCGGTGGCCCCGACCTCCCCGGCCATCCGTGGGATCCCGGTCGTCCTGACTCTCCTCCTTCTCGCCGTCCAGCCTGGCGGAGGTCTCACCGGCCGACCCCTCGTCGCCCAATCCGCCCCCAGCCCGAACGAGCCGAGTCAGACCGTGGCCGAGCCCTTCTCCGTCTTCGAAGCGAGCATCCCCGAGATCCAGGAGGCCCTGACGTCGGGTCGGGTGACCTCGGTGGAGCTCGTGGAATCGTATCTCGCCCGGATCGCCGCCTACGACCAGCGGGGGCCGGGGCTGAACTCGATCATCCGCCTGAACCCCGACGCACGAGCCCAGGCCCTGGCTCTCGACCGGGAGCGGGCCGACGGCCGCGTTAGGGGTACCCTCCATGGAATCCCGGTGGTGGTGAAGGACAACTACGACATCCGGGGAATGCCCACCACGGCATCCACGCTGGCCCTGGCCGGGCTCCATCCCCCCGACGACGCCTTCCAGGTCCGCAGGCTCCGGGAGGCCGGGGCCGTCATCCTGGCCAAGACCAACCTCCACGAGCTGGCCAGCGGGATCACCACC
>JBKHJU010000232.1:0-4423 GCA_046537985.1 Longimicrobiales bacterium | reverse complement strand
GTCGTGACCTTCTGGGCCCTGGCCGTGTGGGGAGGCGTGCTGGGATCGCTGCTGCTCTTGCTGAGGAAGCGCCTGGCCGTCCCCGTGCTCCTGGTGTCCTTCGCGTCCATGGTCGTCACGTTCACCCACAACTTCCTGCTCACCGACGGAATGGAAGTCATGGGGAGTGCAGGTGCCGCATTCTCGACCGTGATCTTCCTGGTCGCCCTGGGGCTGTGGCTCTATGCTCGGGCCATGGCCCGGAAGGAGGTATTGGCCTGAGGCGGGAGCGCACCCCGGCCTCCCCGGACGCTGACCCGGAGGGAACCATGAGCGAGCTTCTCGACGATCTTCTCGAAGCCTGGGAGATCAACAACCAGATCAACCTCTACATCCTCCGTTGGATCCCGCCCGAGGGACTGGAGGCGGTGACCCTGCTCAAGACCGGAAAGCCGTCTCGTGGACGGAACGTCGCGAGGATCTTCAGCCACATGCACGAGGTGCGCTGCAGCAAGCTGGAGCGCAATCTGGAGGATCCCGGAGATCTCCCCCGCTTCGAGGGGTCGGAGGTTCCCGACGCCGCTCGACTCCGGCGGGCTTTGGATCGATCCGGAACGGCCGTGGCGAAGGTGGTGCGGGATGCCGTCGACGGGCCGGGGTCGCTCGAGGGATGGAAGCGCTCTCCCGTGGCCTGGCTCATGTACCTCGTCTCCCACGACTCCCACCACCGTGGACAGATCGCCCAGGCCTTGAAGCAATCGGGAGTGCGGCCCCCGCAGGAGGTATCCTACGGTGTCTGGGGATACTGGGGCGGGTACGATCTCAAGGAACCCTGGAACGAAGGGACGGGCTGACCGGCTGACCGGCTCCTCAGCTCACCCTGTCCGGAGCGCGCCTCACCCCGCCCGGAGGGCGCCTCACCCCGTCCGGAGCCCGCAGCACCTCGTCCGGGATCCCGAAGGCGTCCACCAGGGCACGAGCGTCGTCTCGAAGCTCCCGGCAGAGGCCGTTGACCTGATCCCGCACCGCCTTCGCCTTGGCTCCGGCGAAGTAGCCCGACTCCAGGTACCAGCCCCGGTGACGCTCCAGCCGCTCCAGGGCGAAGAGGGTGGCGACCCGGTCGAGGACCCTTCGGGGGTCGCCGCCACCCGGGCCCTCTGCACGCTTCCCGCCCTCCCCGCTCTTCCCGTTCTCGTCGTCCTTCCCGCCCGGCGCCCGCTCCACCGCCTTCCGGAAGCACCGGAGGAGGTGCCGCTCCACGTGGGCCCGGGCCAGGGTCACCAGGTGGTCCTGGCAGTGATTCATGGCCTCGAAGGTGTCCATCCCGTCGTCGAGGAGGGCCTTGAGGCGGCGCCCGGCCGAGCTCAGCAGCCGCTCCTCCCGGTACTCGAAGGCGGAGCGGTGGAAGTCGGGGTCCCGGAGGTGCTCCTCCTCGGTGCGCCGGGTGACCACCGGATTCAGCTCGGTGACCCGGGTCTGGGCACGGTCCGCCACCCAGCGCACCGCCCCCCAGAGGCGGAGGTCTCCCATCTCCTCCCGGTACTCGGAGAGCAGTCCCTTCGCCACGAGCTGGAGGAGGACGGGGTTGGCGCCCTCGAAGGTGGTGAAGACGTCGGTGTCGGCCCTGAGGCGGCCGAACCGGTTGGCGGCGAGGTAGCCCCGCCCGCCGCACGCTTCGCGACATGCCTGTAGCGTCTCCACGCAGTGGTGGGACGCATATGCCTTGAGGCCCGCGGCCAGCACCTCCACCTCCCGGGCTCCAGGCTCGTGGGGCTTCACCTGGCTGTTCTCGTACCGGTCCACCAGGTCGCGGACGGCGAAGTGGAGGGCGTAGGTGGTGGCGAGGCGGGGCAGCAGGAGTCGCTGATGGACGAGATAGTCGAGGATGGGCACTTCGGCCTCGCCGGAGGGGCCGAACTGGCGGCGGCGATCCGAGTAGCGGACGGCGATGGTGAGGCCGGTCTTGGCGGCGCTGACCGAGGCGGCGGCGATGCTGACCCGTCCCCCCACCAGCGTCCCCAGCATGGTGAAGAAGCGGCGGCCGGGGCTCGGGATGGGGCTCTCGTAGCGGCCCTCCTCGTCCACCCGGCCGAAGCGGTCCAGGAGGTTCTCCCGGGGGACGTCCACCTCGTGGAATCGGAGGATCCCGTTGTCGATGCCGTTCAGCCCCTGCTTGGGTCCCCGGTCCTCGATCTCCACTCCGGGCATCGTCGCTCCGTCCTCGTCCCGGATGGGCATGAGGAGGGCGTGGACCCCGTGATCCTCGTCGTTCACGACGAGGCGGGCGAAGACGGTGGCCATGCGCCCGTGGAGGGCCGCGTTGCCGATCCAGTCCTTCCGGGCCGCCTCGTGGGGGGTGTGGACGACGAAGGCGTCGCGCTCCGGGTCCCAGGTCGCCGTGGTCTCGATGTCCCGGACGTTCGATCCGTGGGCCATCTCGGTCATGGCATACGCCCCGGGGAGCTCCAGGGTGGCGACGTCGTTCAGGTAGCGCTCGTGGTGCTTCCGGGTGCCGAGCTGGTAGACGCTTCCGCCGAACAGCCCGAACTGGACCCCGAATTTCACCAGCACCGAGATGTCGCCGAATGCCAGGGTCTCGAAGGCGGTCACCATCCGGCCCGGGGACCCTGCGCCCCCGTGCTCGACGGGAAAGGCGAGTCCCCCGATCCCCTCGTCGGCCAGGACGCGCACGGCGTCGAGGACGGCCTGACGGTACGACGCCCGGTCGATCTCCCAGGGCATCCGGAGCTCGGGCCGGCCGAGGATCTCCATGACGTGCTGTCGGAGCTCGGCGTAGGGCTGGTCCAGAAAGCTCCGGAGCGCCTCGACGTCGAAGGGAGGCGGCGCCGGAGCCTCTTCCTTCTCCGGTGCCGTGGGGCCCGGGGCCGACAGCACGGAGCGCACGGCCTCGGCACCCGCGATTCCCAGGGACCGCTCCATCTCGTGCAGCTCCTCTCGAGCCTCGTCGGACCGCCAGGGGCCGAGCGGACCGCCGGCCGCTCTTCGAGACAGGGCCAGCCCGAGGCTGGAGAGGGAGCCCCGATCTTCCGGGGGCACGCTCCGGCCCCGATCACGGATCAGGGCGCCCATCCGGGCCAGGGACCGGGGATCCGGGGGTTTCTCGGGATCCAACCACGCCACCAGCCGGTCACGGTCCTCGTCGTCGAGCCACGATTGGCTCTCGATGTGGCCGCAGAGGGCCTCCAGCTCCCGAGGCGTGAGGACGCCGTCGGCCCAAGCAGCGTGAATCAGGGGCAGGAAGGGAAGGAGCTCGGGCCGATCCTCGGGCCATTCCACCTCGACGGGGGTCGGGCGCTCGACGTCGTCGGCGGTCTCGGTGGAAGACTCGGCGGGGGTCATGGACGAAGGAGGGGGAGGGCTACGCTTCGACTTTGCGAGCCTCGTCGAGCATCTTCTGGAGCAGGGTGTCCCCGATCTCCCTCACCCGAAGCTGCTCGGGATTCGGGATGGAGTAGACCTCATCCGCCGAGGCCGGTTCCGGAGGGTGCTCGAACCGGATGCGGTCCAGTCCCCCCTCCGGGCTTCCCCCGTTTCCCATCTCCGGCATCATGGTGTAGTTGAATACGGACCAATCCTTCCCGTCGCGAGCGTCGATCCAGTCCATGATGTTCCCGGGGTCCAGGGGGGGTGCGCGCCTGAGATCTACCATCCTTCCCATACCCCGCTGGAGCAGATTCGTCGCTTCCGGGCGCGCAGCGAAGGCGATGGGCCCCCACCCTCGTCCACAGCCTCGTTGCTCCCGCCGGGACCGCGGAATAGGTTGAGGCTCCCCCCCGATCGCCAGACGACCCGGGCCGCCCCCCAGCCCCCGGAGGACGTTCGTGACCCCCTCGACAGAGGCCACGGCCTACTTCCTTTGGGCCCTGGCCGCCTACGACATGAACACCGGCGAGAAGCTCTGGGACGTCCCCGTGGGCCGGAACCCCGAGCGGATCCGGAACCACCCCCTGCTGGAGGGCGTGGACGTCCCCGAGACCGGGGGCACCGGCTTCTCCATCCAGATGGTGGTGGGAGACCTCCTGCTCCAGACCACCGAGGACCTACGGGGCGACACCGAGGAGAGCGAGAACGGGCTGCCGGTGCTGCACGCCCGGGACAAGCGGACGGGGGAGATCGTGGGCACGGTGGAGCTGCCGCGGCCGGGTCAGTACGGGATGATGACGTACATGCACGAGGGGAGGCAGTACATCGTCATCCAGTCGGGGAGCGCGGAGCGGGGGCAGCCGGGTGGGTTGATGGCGTTGGGGGTGGGGTAAGGGAGCACCATGTGCCGTGTTCTGGGTGTCTCCAGCCAGTTCAGCCTTCGCTGACAGTGAACGATCAACCCCGTACACACGGTAATCAGTCAGTCTAGTTTTTTTAACACTTCGCGTCCGGCACGTCCTGCACCCCAGGTTTGGAGACGCTTCACACTTCTCTGTTG
>JBKHJU010000231.1:0-4427 GCA_046537985.1 Longimicrobiales bacterium | reverse complement strand
GCCCCAGCCAGCGGCCGGGGCGGTCCGGATCGCGGCCGAAGGAGGCGGTGACGTTCTCGCCGTTCAGGAGCACGGTGGGGAGGGGGAGGCCGGAGGTGGGTCGGGCACCCTCGGAGCCGGAGGGGCTCGTGGAGACGTCGCCGGCTTCCGCTTCGGGCGCATCGGGCGGGGAGGGATGTCCGATCGCCACCAGCACGTCGCCACCGGAGACCCGGGTCGGGGTGGTGGAGACGGTTCGGAGGGTGGGGGCATCAGGCCCGGCCGTGTCCTCGGCGTCCGGCCCGCACCCGCTCAGGAGCGGGACCACGAGGATCGGGACGACGAGTGTCCGGACCACACGAGTGACGAGGGGTGCCACAGTGAGCCTCGCAGGGGTCATCCGGAGCCGTCGCGGTCGGGGATTCGAAGGGTCGAGCCCGGCCTCCCAGCCTCGCCCGGGGGTCACCCGGCCGGCGGCGGGGTGACGAGCACGGGGACCGGGGAGGCGCGGAGCACCTTGTCGGTCACGCTTCCGAGCAGGAGGCGCGAGATTCCCCGGCGGCCGCGAGTGGCCATGCCGATCAGGTCGGCGTCCACCTCCTCCGCTCTCCGGAGGATTCGCAGCGGGACGTTCTCCGCCCGGACCACCGCGTGCTCGACCCTGTCGACCGCCGGGGCCAGGCGCCCGGCGAGCTCTTCCAGGCGGCCCTCGGCGTCTTCGGCCTCCCGCTCCATCCTCTCCGGATCGAGGGCGGAACCGAATCCGCGAGTCGGATCGGCCCTGAATAATCCCGACGACCGGTGCGAGGGCAGGACGGAGACGAGGTGCACTTCGGCGTCGAAGAGGGACGCGAGGTCGAGGATCGGATCCGGGACGTCCGGCGGGTTCAGCGAGGGATCCACCGGAGCCAGGATCCGCTTCACGCCGAATCCCTCCGTCGGGTTCGGAGCCCGACCCTCCTCGGGATGGAGGACCAGGACGGGAGACGGAGACCTCCGCACGAACGTGTCGGCCACGTTTCCGAGCCAGACTCGGCTCATGGGGCCGTGCCCATGGCTGGACATGACCACCAGGTCGGCCCGGGTCTCCTGGACCCGGTCCAGAATCGACAGCCCGGGAGCACCCTGGAGGACGACCCGCTCGAGCTCGTCCACCTTCGACGGTTCGATCTCGCCTACGATCCGGTCGAGGTAGCGCCGTGCGCCGTCGGCCGGGAGGACACCCTGACGGTCGGGCATCGACATCAGGTCGTCGGGCAGCTCCACCACGGTGAGAAGCTCCAGGCGGGCCCCCGACCGACCAGCGATCTCCAGCGCGGCGGGAAGCGCATGCTCGGCGAACGAGGATCCATCCAGCGGGACGATGATCTGATCGGGCACGGGGCTCTCCGTCTCGAATGATGGCCGCCCCTGTCGTCGGCGGCCCTGTCCGAATATCTATCGTCGTCGCCGCTCGTGCATCCCGGCTCGTCGATCCACCCGGGCCGAGCCCCCCCGAACCGACCTCCGTATGGATCCCGAATTCCTCCTTCAGCTCGCCGTCGCCCTGGGCCTCGGCCTTCTCGTGGGCCTCCAGCGGGAGTGGGCGGTGAGCCGCGTGGCGGGCATCCGCACCTTCACGCTGATCACCCTCGCCGGGTTGGTGGTGGCCATCGTCGCGGAGCGCTTCGGAGGGTGGATCTTCGGGGCGGGGCTGCTGTCGCTGGCCGCCTTCGTGGTTCTCGGCAACCTGATCCTGGCCCGGTCCGAAGATTCGGACCCGGGGATGACCACCGAGGTGGCAGCCGTGCTGATGTTCGTCGTCGGGGGCGCACTCGCCATCGGCTACACCGCTCTGGCGGTGGTGGTGGGTGGGACCGTGGCCGTGCTCCTCCACTGGAAGGAGCCCCTCCACTCCTTCGCCGATCGCATCGGCCGGGAAGACTTCGAGGCCGTCATCCGACTGGCCCTGATCGCCCTCGTGATCCTCCCGGTGCTGCCGAATCGATCCTTCGGCCCCTACCGGGTGCTGAACCCCTTCGAGATCTGGCTCATGGTGGTCCTGATCGTGGGGATCAGCATGGCCGGATACGTGGCGTACAAGGCCCTGGGGCCCCGAGCCGGCACGGTGGCCACCGGGCTCCTCGGGGGCCTCATCTCCAGCACCGCCACGAGCATCGGGTTCGCCCGCCGAGCCCACGGGAACCCGGACCGATCGCCGGCCGCGGCGTTGATCGTCGTGCTCGCCTCCACCGTGGCCTTCGCGCGGGTTCTCGTGGAGGTGGCGATCGTCGCCCCACGGTTCCTGACCGCCGTGGCCCCGCCACTCGTGGCGATGATGGTGGCCATGACGATGGTCGCGGCCTCCATGTACGGGTGGGAGCGGGCCGCGCTGGGGTCCTCCGCCGGGGAGCAGGATCCTCCTTCCAACCTCCGGGCCGCCATCGCGTTCGGTGTCGTGTACGCCGTCGTCCTCTTCGCGGTCGCGGCCGCCCGGGCCCGCTTCGGCGAGGGTGCGTTGTACGGGGTGGCCGCCCTCTCGGGACTGACCGACATGGATGCCATCACCCTGTCCACGGCGCAGCTCCTGAAGGACGGGGACCTCGACGTCGTCACGGGATGGCGCCTGATTCTCGTGGGCGGGATGGCCAACCTCGTGTTCAAGGGAGGCGCGGTGGCGGTCCTCGGCCCCCGAAAGCTCCTGACCCGGGTCGGGGTGGCGTTCGCGCTGTCCCTTGGGGCGGGGGGCGCGATCCTGGCGTTCTGGCCGGGGTGACGAGCATACCGGCGACGTGCGCTCTGCGGCTGTATGTTTCGGCCCATGTCCGACGCCTCTCCGGAACCCGCCTACTACTACCGCCACGGCCTCGCCGTCCTCCGGGACGCTCCGGACGCCCCGGCGTGGATGGACTACGACGCCCGGATCGAGGCTTACGTGGCCCCGGGGCATCGGCTTCCGGAGCTGTGGCGCTGGGCCCGGGAGCGTGGGATCGAGGAGTGGGTGGTCCGGGAGGGAGCCGTCTACGGAGAGCCGGGCGCTCCCGGGCGGGCCGGCACCGCCCGCGACGGCGAGGGCCCCGGACCCGAGTCCCCGGAGGTCCCCTTCTTCGACCCCCGACGCCCCCGGGACTACCAGCGGGAGGCCCTGGCCCGCTGGAGGGCGGCCGGACACCGGGGCACGGTGGTCCTCCCCACCGGCTCGGGAAAGACCTTCGTGGCGCTGCTCGCCATCCACGAGAGCGGGGCCGGGGCGTGCGTCGTCGCGCCCACGAAGGCGCTCCTGGGCCAGTGGTTCAACCAGCTCGCCGACTCCTTCGGGGGCGAGCGGGTGGGGGCCTTCTACGGCGACGAGAAGGATCCCCGCGCCGTCACCGTGACCACGTACCACTCGGCCTTCCGGCTCATGGAGCGCCACGGCGAGCGCTTCGATCTCCTGGTCCTGGACGAGGCCCACCACCTGGCCGACACGGCGGAGGGGGAGGAGAGCGCGTGGCACGACGCCCTCAAGATCGCCCCGGCCGCGCGACGCCTCGGCCTCACGGCCACCTATCCCGACGACCGGGACGAAGGGCTCCGGCGGCTGGTGGGCCCGGTGGCCTACCGGCGCTCCGTGGGCGAGATGGTGGACGCCGAGCTCGCCGACTTCGCCCTGGAGCGCCGCTTCGTCTCCCTCTACCCCGACGAGCGGGAGGCCTACGACCGGTCCTCCGCCGCCTACGAGGACTTCGTCGAGGAGAAGGGCTACCGGGAGCGCTACGAGGACGACTGGTGGAAAGTCTTCATGGCCGAGACCCGCCGGTCGCCGGCGGCCCGGCGGGCCTTTCGCGCCTTCCGGGAGCGGGAGACGATCGTCGCCCTGTCCCGGGCCAAGCTCGAGGAGGCCGGACGGATCCTCCGCCTCTTTCCCGAGGAGCGGGCGATCCTCTTCTGTGGAAGCACGGACGCCGCCGAAGCCGTCTCCCGGCGCTTCGCGGTTCCGTTGATCACCGGCCACACGCCGGCGTCCGAGCGGAAGCGGATCCTGGACGCCGTGGACGACGGGACGGTCCGGGCCGTCTCGGCGGTCCGGGTCCTGGACGAAGGGTGGGACGTGCCTTCGGCCAAGCTGGGCATCGTGCTGGGAGACACGAGCCGGGGCGGCACGCGCCAGCACCGCCAGCGGCTCGGCCGCATCCTGCGGCGACAGGGCGAGCGGGTGGCGTCGCTCTGGGAGATCGTGGTGGCCGACACCCACGAGTTCTTCGCCTCGCAGAAGCGTCGGGCCGGGGTACGCCGCATGCAGGACCGCCAGCTCGGCCTGGGGTTCTGACGGATCCGGTGTCCTGATGCTCCGCTCCACCCACGTGCGGCCCTTTCTCGAGGAGGAGGGGGGCGAGCTCGTCGTCGACTTCCTGCGGGACCCGGACGGCCGGGTGGCCTCCTTCCTGGACCGGCTCTGCCGCCTGGTGCGTCGGCTCGAGGGACGGCCC
>JBKHJU010000230.1:0-4437 GCA_046537985.1 Longimicrobiales bacterium | reverse complement strand
CCCCCGGCCACCGAGAGAACGACGTACTGCCTTCCCTCGTGGAGGTAGGTCATGGGGGCCGTGTTCACGGGAGCCGGGATGTCCACCTCACCGATTCGCTCTCCGGTGCTCTTGTCGTGGGCGTACCAGACGGACCGTCCCCCGCGCCCCTCGGCGTACATGAGGAGGCTTCGGGTCACCAGGGCGGTGGCGTTGCCCTGGTATCCGGTGTTGGGCAGGTCCACCCCCTCCAGGAGCTCGTGCTCGGCGATGCGCTCCGGGGTCTCGCCGTTGGGGATCCACCAGAGGTGCTCTCCGGTGTTCATGTCGACGGCGGTGATGCGACCGTACGGCGGCTTGAAGATGGGAAGCCCCTCCATGGAGCTGAATCCGCCCCCCGAGCCCGAGGCGTATGCCACCACGGTCTCACCCGGGTTGATGCCCGGGGAGCCGTCGTCCCGCTCGGGGGGAGCGAGAACACCGCCGGTGCACTCCTTCCGCGACTGGACGTAGAGGATCCCCGTCTCGGGGTCGAGGACCGGACCTCCGGGAATGTTCGTTCCGCCGGTAGCGCTGGGGCACTGGGCCGTGGCCCGCCAGCCCTCCTCGTTCCCCTGGTGGACGCGGGGAGTATAGATGGGTCCCATGAGGATGTCCGACACCTGGTCCAGGGCCATCTGCCGGAGCTCCGGCGTGAAGTCGATGAGGTCGTTCTCCGTCAACCCCTGCAACTCGTAGGGAGCAGGCCTCGTCGGGAAGGGCTGTGTCGGGGAGTACCACTCACCGGGCACGTTGCCTTCGGGAACCGGCCTCTCCTCGATGGGCCAGATGGGCTCCCCGGTCTCACGGTTGAAGGCGTAGACGAAGGCCTGCTTCGACGCCTGGACCGCCGCCGGAACCTCCCGTCCGTCCACCGTGAGGTCGACGAGGATGGGGGGTACCGGCAGGTCCCAATCCCAGATGTCGTGGTGGATCGCCTGGAAGTGCCAGACCCGCTCCCCGCTGCGGGCGTCCACGGCCACGAGGCTGCTCCCGAAGAGGTTCGCCCCGGGCCGGAATCCCCCGAAGTAGTCGTTGGTCGGCGCGTCGGTGGGAAGGTAGACGATCCCCCGGTCCAGATCGGCCGAGAGGGGCGCCCAGACGTTGATGTTTCCGCTCCACCGCCAGGCGTCGTTCTCCCACGTGTCGTTGCCGAACTCCCCTTCGCGGGGGATGGTGTGGAAGGTCCAGAGGTGCTCCCCGGTCCGGACGTCGAAGGCCTGCACGTCGCCCGGGACGTTCTCGATCCGGGTGTACCCCCCGCCCGGATGGGCCGAGTTCCCCACCACGATCGCCCCGTCGACCACGATGGGAGGCGACGAGGTGGTGATGTCACCCACCGCGGGGTCCAGGCCCGACTCCACGTCGTAGGCATGGCCCAGGGTGGACAGCATGTCCACGGTCCCCGTCTCCGGGAATCCGTCGATGGGGATCTGTCCGCCGAAGCCCTCCAGGGGGACGCCCGTTTTCGCGTCCAGGGCGTGGAGGAAAAAGCCCGGCGTCACCACGTAGATCACCCCGCGACCGTCGATCTCGTGGTAGGCGACCCCCTTTCCGTAGTTCTGCCGCGGAGATCGCTCCCACCGCTCGGTGTGCGGCTCCCGGAAGGTCCAGAGGGTCTCGCCCGTGGCCGGATCGACGGCGGCCACGGTGCGGCGGCGGCCCGCCACCGTATACAGGATTCCATCGGCGTAGATGGGGGTGGAGCGCATGATGAAGTCGGGGCGGGGACCGAAGTTGTCCCCGCGCCACACCCAGGCCACCTCGAGGTCCTCGAAGTTCTCGGCGTCGATCTGATCCAGGGGAGAGTACCGGGTGCTCCAGGCGTCCCCACCCCAGTACCGCCACTCCCCGTGGGGCGTGCCTCGATCGTCGGCCTGCTGCTGGGCGTGGAGGGCGGCGGTGCCGACAGGGGCGAGGTTCGCGAGCGCGCCCGGGTTGGCGGCGGAGGCCAGGGTGGTGACGGTGGTCAGGGCGGCGAGGGTGACCAGACTCCCCAGGGTCGTGGGGGACGGCGCCTGGTCCGTCTCGCGCGCAGGATTCTTCCGGGCATCTCGTTGGTGGCTCATCGCATCATCAGTGGGTGGAGTTGGCTCTCCGCGACGGGAATCAGCTCGTCCGGAACGAAGAAGTGCCCGGGCCGCGAGAGGTATCCCGGGCCCGGGCACGTTCCCGGGTCATTCCTTGTTCACTTTCCTTTTCACTTTTCGCTACGACCGGCCGGAGGGTCTACCGCGGACCGACCGGGCTCCGCTCATTCGTCGACGATCACGCGCACGTACCCGTTGGTCCAGCAGCACTGGTCGCCGGACGAGCTGTCCGGGGCCTCCCAGTTGTCGACCCGGGCCCGGACCAAGTACTCGCCGGGCCGGTGGAAGGTGGCGTACACCCGAGCGGTGCCCTCGCCTCCCTCGATCGTGATCTCCTCCGGTCCCGGAGGTGGCCGCCGGAAGCCGGAGTCCTCCTCGTCGTCGTCGGGCTCCTCGGGCTCGGGCGTCGACTCGTGGCGGGTGAACTCCACCTCGGCGGGCCCCTGGTGGTTGAACCAGACGACCCGGAGGGGGATCGGCTCCCGGAACCGCGGATCCTCGGGATCCCGCTCCGACGGATCCATGGCATGGATCGTCAGTTCCACGGGCTCACCGACGGAAGGCGTCACCGTCTCGTCGGCGATGATCCCGTCAGGACCGGTTCCCTGCTCGTCCTCGTCCTCGAACCAGACCACGGGCTGGAGCGAGCCCTGGGGGCGGGGATTCCGGTCCAGCTGATAGGCCCCGGCCCGAGCACGCCCGGGCACCTTGTGAACCTCACCGTTGTCGTTGGTGACGTACCACCAGATGTCCTCTCCGTCCTCGTGCATCTGCCCCGGAATCGTGACGGCGAAGACCCCGCGATGCCGGCCGGGAAGGAAGATGGTCGGCTGCATGCCGCCGAAGGTCTCGGGCTCGATGTAGTTGTCGTCCCCGATGGGCTTGTGGAGGATCTCCTCGTCGTTCCGGTTCAGATACCCGAACGAGATCGTGTAGGAACCGTCGTCGTTCTCGTACCACCCCTCCATGAACGGCGACACCGGCAGCCCCTCCGGAGGCATCGGCGCTAGAGGCCGAAATTGCGCGTCGAGCGCCTCGGGTGCGACCGACCCGCCGAGCAGGAGCAGGGCGAGTGCCGTCCCTCCCGCGAACAAGCGAAACTGCATCGTGCTCTCCTCCCCGTATTGTCGTGGTGCTGATTCTACGCCTGGTGCTGATTCCACCGTGGACTCCTGCCCGAACGAAAAACGGGAACCGAAGGAGCCGAGGCTGCGCAGACTCCTTCGGTCCCCGTCGTCCTCATCCTAGCCGGGAACGGGCAACTTCGTCCCGTCCGTCCCCGTCGGGTCCTGTCGTTCTCAGTGCTGGTGCACTGCCTGGGCCACCTGGTCTTCCTCTTCCTCCTGCTCCTCCTCCCGCTCCTCCAGGAGCTCCTGGTAGCCTTCCTCGTCGAGGTGGGTCACCGCGATCCAGGCGTGATCCATCTCGTCGGCCGTCCGGCTGCCCGCGTCCACCCACATGTCCGGATCGGGGTTGTTCGGGTTGTCGGCCGTGTTGTCGTACCACTGCTTCAACACCAGCACGGCGCCGGCCGGAACGAGAGGCGCCGCGTCCTCGCTGTAGATGTGGCTGTGATGCCACTGGGCGCTCCAGTTCGAGACCATGCTCACGACCTCGGTCCGGCCCGTCTCGGGATAGAAGATCTCGAGAGACGCCGCGTTCATCCGCAGGTGGCCGTGGGGCTGGAAGCTGTCGATCCGCACCGGGTGGTCGAAGGTGTGGAAGCCCTGGGTCATGGTCGTCCCGTGGGGCGGCATGACCAGCTCACCCTCGTCGATCCCGTACAGGGCGAGGTCCTGGCGGTACTCGGCCTCGTAGTCTTCCGGATGCAGCCAGAGGCCGATCTCCACCACGTTGTCCTCGATCACCGTGCCGGGGGCCATCTTCCCGATCCCGCCGGGATAGAGGTGGATGTCCCACAGCACCCAGGAGTCGGCCGGGGCGACGCGGCACACGCCCTCGGGCACGATCTCGCCGACCTTGCCCATGGCGTACTCCGTCACCCGCTCGGTCTGCTCGAAGCTGCCGTCCTCCTGCCGCTCCTGGAACGTCGAGTTGGCGTGGTGCACCACGGCTTTCGCGTTCCCGGCGGGACGCACCTGCACCGCCCGGATGCAGCGATCCTCGGTCAGACCGGTGGGAACGTAGGGGCGATGCCACATGTCGTTCCCGGCCGCCGGGACGTCGACGGGCGTCGACGGGACGATCAGGTCCGGCGGACCGAACCGATCGGTGAAGTTCCACTCGTTCGGATCGGGAAGCTCGGGGGGCGGGGGTATGTCGTCGGAATCGCCCATGGGCGCACCCTCGTCCACCCACTGCACGACCG
>JBKHJU010000229.1:0-4457 GCA_046537985.1 Longimicrobiales bacterium | reverse complement strand
GAGGTGCACCGGAAGCCCCTCTCCACCCTCTCCGGGGGCTTCAAGCTGCGGGTCCTCCTGGCCCAGGTCCTGGCCAGCGCGCCCGACGTCCTCCTCCTGGACGAGCCGACGAACCACCTGGACATCCTCTCCATCCGCTGGCTCGAGAAGTTTCTGCACGAGTTCCGGGGTCCGGTGGCGGTGATCTCCCACGATCATCGCTTCCTGGACAACGTGGCGACGTCCATCCTGGATGTGGACTACGAGACGATCACCCTCTATCCGGGCAACTACTCCGAATTCGAGCGTCAGAAGAAAGAGGATCGGGACCGCCGCGAAAAGGCGATCGCGGCCCGCGAGAAGGAGATCCAGCACCACCAGGAGTTCGTGGACCGGTTCCGGGCGAAGGCGAGCAAGGCCCGCCAGGCGCAGAGCAAGCTCCGGATGATCGAGAAGAAGGCCGAGGAGCTGGTGGAGCTCCCGACGAGCTCACGGCGCTATCCGACCTTCCGCTTCGAGCAGTGCCGGCCCAGCGGGAAGAAAGTGCTCGAGGTCCGCGGGATCCGGAAGGCGTTCGGGGGGGACGGAAGGAGGGGTGTGCGAGGGACGGACGGGAGCGCCGAAGGCAACGTGGGACAGGCGGCGGACGATGGTAGCGGGGCACCGCTCAATGAAGTCCTCCACGGCGTGGACCTCACGGTCAGCCGGGGCGACCGCCTGGCGATCCTCGGCCCCAACGGGATCGGAAAGTCCACGCTCCTGAAGATCGTCATGGGGGAGCTGGAGCCCGATGCCGGGACGGTGGAATGGGGCTACGAGACTCATCCGGGCTACTTCGCCCAGGACCACCACGAGCAGCTCGACGACCCGGACCGCACCGCCGAGCAGTGGCTCTGGGACTTCTGCCCGGGCAAGGACCGGGGGTTCGTCCGGGGGCACATGGGTCTCGTCCTTTTCAGCGGGGACGATGGGCAGAAGCGCTTGAGCGCCCTCTCCGGGGGCGAGGCGGCGCGCCTGGTCTTCAGCCGCCTCGCCCTGGAGCGGCCCAACGTTCTGGTCCTGGATGAGCCGACGAACCACCTGGACCTGGAGTCCATCGAGTCCCTCCTGGAAGGGCTGAGGGAGTTCGACGGCACGTTGATTCTCGTGTCTCACGACCGGTGGTTCGTGAGCGAGCTCGCCACCCGCATCGTGGAGATCCGCCCCGACGGCGTCCTCGACTACCCGGGCACCTACGAGGAGTATGTCCACCACTGTGGCGACGATCACCTGGACGTGGACGAGGTGGTGTTGAAGGCCAAGAAGGCCGGCCGGGGAAACGGAGCGGGGAGCGGCCAGGAGAGGGCTGAGCGCCGTGGAGTGAGCAATGGGCCGGGGAAGGAGTCCGGGGGCGGCGCGTCGGAGGGGAGCGCCTCCCGCCGCGCCGAAGCTGAATCTGCGGATGCTTCGGACTTCGAGGGCCTGTCCAAGAACGAGCGTCGCCGCCGCCGCCGGGAGCTGGCGAAGCGATCCGACGAGATCACCGGCTCCATCCAGGAGGCGGAAGAGCGAATCGCCGAGCTCGACGCGGTCTTCTGTCAGCCGGGGTTCTTCGAGACATCGTCGGAAGACGAGATCGCATCCCTCAACGAGGAGCGATCCGCCCTCGAGAAAGAACTCGACGCTCTATTCCGGGAGTGGGAAAAGATCGAGGGCGAGCGGGACCGGATGGAGGCCGCGGTCGAGGTCGGCTGAGCTTCGTCGGCGGTCAGTGCTCGTGGGGCTGCCGTCCCGTCGCGATCATCCAGTGGTGCTCGGTGTGATGGACGCCCGTGGCCATGAGGCCGATGTAGCCGAGCGCCCGGAACTCCTCCTCCACATCCGCCAGGTGCTGACGGAGCGCCTCCAGATCCACCGGGGACCAGTCGGTGTCGTCCCGGGCCCCTTGATTCATCCGTGCCTCAAGGAGACTTTTGTTGATCGTTTGGCGTCACCCGACGCGGGTGCCTCTGCGCCCCACCCTGCCCCGCCCCATGATCGAGTCCGCGCAATCCCGGCGGACGTGGAGATACTGCCGCCGTGAACGCGAAGACGAAGATCCTCTCGCTCGTCCTGCCGACGACTGCGGTCCTGGCGACCTCGGTCCTGGCGACTTCGGTCCTTGCGACTTCGGTCCTGGCAACTTCGGTCTTCGCCCAGGAGGTGGAAGGGCGGCCCGGTGACGCCGCCACCGACTCCGCCCGGGCGACGGACGGGGAGGTAGCGAACGACCCGGTCACGGACGATCGGACCGGGGAGGACCGGGTCTCCGAGAACCCGGCCGTGCTCGATGCGACGGTACGCTCTCCGTCCGAGATCTACCGTATCCCCGCCGTCCGCGTGGACGAGGGCCCCGAGATCAACGGGGTCCTCGACGACCCGGCGTGGGAGAGAGCGGCGGTCATCGACGCGTTCACCCAGCAGGAGCCCTTCGAGGGACGGCCCGCCACCGAGCGCACCGAGGTGCTGGTGGTCTACGACGCCGAGACCCTCTACCTGGGGGTGAGGGCGTACGACCAGACCGCCGGCGGGCCCGTCGCCACCGAGATGCGTCGCGACGCGGACCGAATCCTGGAGGAGGACAACTTCCAGGTCATCCTGGACACGTTCCAGGACTACCGTTCCGCGTACATGTTCGTGGTGAATCCCCTCGGGGCGCGGCTGGATCAGCAGGTCTCCGACGAGGGGGGACGGAGCCGTCGCTCCAGCGGCTCCGCGGTGAACCGGGATTGGGACGGGGTCTGGTCGGTCTCCACCCAGCAGGTCAACGACGGATGGATCGCCGAGATCGCCATCCCCCTGGTCACCCTGCGCTTCCCGGAGGCGGAGCCCCAGTCCTGGGGCATCAACTTCATGCGCAACATGCGGCGCAAGAACGAGCAGGTGTTCTGGGCCCCGATTCCCCAGGCCTACGAGCTGACCCGCGTGAGCCTGGCCGGAAGCCTGAACGACCTCCAGTCCCTGAGCCGGGGGCGGGACCTCCGAATCAAGCCCTACGCGACGGGGGGCGGCCGCCGCGAGTCCCTGGGATCCACCGTGAACAGCTCGGCCACCGGAGACGTGGGGCTCGACGTGAAGTACGGGGTCACGGCGAGCCTCAACCTGGACGTCACGGTCAACACCGACTTCGCCCAGGCCGAGGTGGACGACGAGCGGGTGAACCTGACCCGCTTCCCCCTCTTCTATCCCGAGAAGCGGGAGTTCTTCCTGGAGAACGCGGGCCAGTTCGCGGTGGGAACGACCACCTCCACCGGGAGGATCGCGGACCTCTTCTTCAGCCGGCGGATCGGCCTCACGCCGACAGGGGACAACGTGCCCGTCCTGGGCGGCGCGCGGCTGACGGGGAAGGTGGGAGCGAACAACATCGCGCTCATGAGCCTCCAGACCGACGGCACCGACATGCTGGGGTCGGACGGCGTCCCGGTGGAGCGGCCCGGCGAGAACTTCTTCGTGGCCCGCTACAGCCGGGACATTCTCGATCGTTCCCAGGTGGGTGCCCTGGTCATCAACAAGGAGGCGAGCAGCGGGGCGCACTTCAACCGCACGTTCGCCGCCGACGCCATGCTGGCACTGACGCCGGCCCTGACCATCAACGGATTCCTGGCCGGGACCGACTCGCCGGATCCCATCGGGGACGACTATGCCGGCCACATTCGCGTCGGCTACCTCGATCGCTCGTGGCGCATCTACAGCGAGCACACGGACCTGGGCGACGACTTCAACCCCGAGGTGGGCTTCGTGCCCCGGGTCGGGATCCGTCGTAGCAAGCTCCACCTGGAGTACAACCCGCGGCCCGGCGGCTGGGGAATCCGGATGATGGAGCCCATGGTCAACGTGACCTACTGGACGGACCAGACCGGCAGGCTCGTCACACGCCAGTTCCACTACATGGTGGGCACCCGGCTCGAGAGCGGAGCCTACATCAACGTCTGGTACAACCGCTTCTTCGAGCGTCTCGACGACCCCTTCCGGGTGGCGGGCGGGGTCGAGGTGGCCGCGGGGGATTACGCCTTCGGCGACTGGAACTTCATGTTCCGGAGCGATCCCTCCCGGCAGGTGTTCTACAATCTGAGCTACTCACCCCAGACCTTCTTCGACGGCGACCGGACCGACTACAGCGCCGGTCTCGGGCTCCGGGTCACGGACCAGATCGCCACCAGCGCCAGCTTCCAGCGCAACGACGTGGATCTGCCGGTCGGGGGATTCGTCGCCGACATCGGCTCTCTCCAGCTCGACGTGGCGTTGTCCCCGGACATGTCGCTGCGGAGCCTGACCCAGTACAACTCCCTCACCGAGCAGTGGAGCACCAGCGCCCGCTTCCGCTACACGTACCGTCCGGGCAGCGACCTCTACGTGGTCTACGACGAGGTCCGGCGGGACCAGGCCATCACGGCCTCGCCCTTCGTGGAGGACTTCCGGGAGCGCCAGCTCATCGTGAAGATGACCTACCTCGTTTCCTT
>JBKHJU010000228.1:0-4480 GCA_046537985.1 Longimicrobiales bacterium | reverse complement strand
GGGTTCCGTCTTCTACCCCGATCAGGTCGATCCGAACCGTTCCTTCGCTGGGATCCACCCGAACCGTTGCCTCCTCGCGGGGTTCCGGGCCCGGAGGGGCGGGAGCCTCGGTCGCTTCGTCCTCGGCGACCGGGGCGGAGGGGGCGTTCCCGTCTCCACCCCACACGTCGAGGAGCCAGGCACGGACCGGAGAGCCCGGAAGCGCGGCGGTGATGCCGCCGAGGAGCAGCAGGAGGAGGGCCGCCGTCCGGAGGTGCTCGCTCCATCCGGGGGCCGCTCGCGCCTCGCGGGTCGTGGGTCGCGCGGGATCAGCGCCGCCGCCGGGATCCGTTCGGCCCCCGACCGGCAGGTCGCCGGCCCCCCGAGGCTCGACGTCCGCGGAGGTCAGACGGCGTCGAAGCTCCCGGCGGGCGCGGGCCAGATCGGGCTCACCCGTCATCTTCGTCAGGGCGTCCCGGACGACCGATTCGTCCTCCCGGAGGTGTCGTCCCAGCGTCCGACAGCGAGAGCATCCTGCCAGATGGTCTCGAATGACGGAGGACCGGTCCGGAGCCACCTCGCCGTCCAGGAACGCCCTCAGCTCACCGGTCGTCGGATGCATGGCTTTCGGAATTCTGTTCTCCATGGGTCTCTCGATATGCCTTCGCGAACCGATCCTGAGCACGGGCGAGCAGCGTGCCCACCGAGCCGGGAGCCACCCCCACGGCCTCGGCGATCTCGCCGTACTTGAAGCCCTCTTCCCTCATGACCAGTAGCACTCGATCCCGCTCCGGGAGGGAGTGGAGCACCCGTCGGACCCGCCGGATGTCCTCGGCTCGGCTCGTCCTTCGATCCGGCGGCTCGGGCTCTTCCGGATTGACCGCGGAGTCGGGGTTCTCCTGCAGGAGCCGCTGACGGTTCGAGCGGACGCGGGATCGATCCCGCACCAGGTTGAGGGCCGTGCGGAAGAGCCAGGATCTCAAGTCCGGCGGCTTGCCGGTCACGCTTCTGCGAATCATCCGTACGAAGGCCTCCTGGGCGACATCGTCGGCTTCATCGACATCTCCCGTCAGGCGAAACGAATACCGGTGAATCACCGGATAGTAGCGGGTGAAGATCTCGTCGTAGTCCACGTCGTCGGGTTTCCGATGGCACGAGCAGGTCGGCGACCCTCCAATGGTGCCGGCCGCAGGTCATGATCGCGATCTCGACGGACGATCGCGACACCCCGTGACGACGAAGACCTCTTGAGCGTTTCCGCAATGCGGAGCAGACTCCGGGACGTCGACGGGGTCGTCCCGGTCGCGTCCCTTGAACGACCGGGCCCGCCTCGGTGTGACACTGCGGGGTGGACGGAACGGTTGTCTTTCCCGGAGAAGGCGGGCTAGATTGGTGAAGTGGGGCGGAATCCGTCCCCCGAAGCCCGGTCACCCCTACCTGGGAGGCCGGGCTTCAGCCGGCTCGCCTGGCGCGTTGTCGGGATCCTTCCGCGGGTCCCTCGCGCCGGTGGCTGCGTAGGGAAGACGACCTTCCTAGCCGGCCCTGACCACCATTCCCATCGACAACACGGCCGGGCTCCACGCTCCGCAGACGCGGAGGCCGAATCGGACTCGCTCCCGGCGACCGTCCTCGGTACCCGTGTCTCGGCCAATCCAGATCTTCGGTGGGAAGGAGAGGTGACCGGTGCGATTTCGTTACTTCGACTCCGAAGGAACGGAGGTCGGGCTGTCATCGGTTGATGCCCTGCGCTTCCGAATCCAGACGGGCGTCGTCACGCCCGAGACCCTCCTATACGACGCAGCGGCGGGCCAGTGGGCCCCGGCGCGTCAGAATCCCCTCTTCCGGTTTCTGGTCGAGGAGGACGAGGACCTTCTCCCCGAAGAGCACCGGGACCTGATGGACGGTGGCCGGACCCCGGATCCGTCGTCGGGGCCGGAGACCGGTTCTTCCGTGCGGTGGTCTTCTCCGCGGGCCGACTTCGACGAGGAGGAGCTGGACGCCGCCGTGGATGGCGGTTGGGAGTCCCTGGAGGAGCCGGAGCTTCCCCACGCCGCATCGAGCCTTCCGGAAGTCGATGCCTCGGCGGACGATGCCACGGCTCTCGAAGAGGACGCCGGCTTCCCCGACCTGGAGCTGACGATCCCGGATGCGGCCTGGGCCCGGGCGGAGGAGCCGCGGGCGGACGAAGGTCCGTCGAAGGCAGCTCCCACGAAGGAGGGGCCGCCCGGAGGGACCGAGGCGGAAGAGACTGCGAAGGATGGGACTGCGACGGCTGGGACCCCGGCGGCGCGACCCCCGGTACGTCGGGTTCCGACGGTTCAGGCTCCGGCGGAGAACGCATCGCCCCACGACCGGTCCGTTCGCCATCGCTCCTTCCCCACGGCTCCCCGCGGGCCCCATGCTTCGCACACGTGGATCACCTCCGACCCGGAGCCGACCTACCGCGACGGCTACACCCGTCGTCGGCGGGCCCGGCCTTCCCTGGCCGGCGTCGGCGCCCTGTCGATCCTGATGGTCTTCCTGGTGGGAATTCCCATTCTCGTTCTCGGTGCGGGAGAGGGAGACGAGGACGGCGCGGCGTATGCTCTGGTGGGCGGCCTGGCGGACGATCTCGTGTCCGGCGAGGGAAGAGTCGCCGACCATGCCGGGGACGTCGACCGAGGCTCTGCGGAGTCGGAGAGCCGAGAGTCCGCCCGGGGCGGGACTTCCGCATTCGGTTCCGTTCCCTCGACCGCATCGGAGCGCCTCGAAGCCGAAGAGATCGAGAGCCTGGCGGTTGAGGTGGACGCCGCGGCCGCGGAGGATCTCGAGGACGCTCTGGTCAACCTCAGGATCGCCCTGCGGGTTCCCCAGACCCCCCCGGCGGCGTGGCTGCAGGGTCGCTATCTGGCCGAGGCCGCCTCGTTCTCCGGGGTGGAGCGTTACTGGATCGCCTTCGCGTCGCTCGTGACCTCCATGAAGGAGCTGGAAGGGGAGCTGTATCGAGGATTCCTACAGAGCCGGGTTCTGGGAATGCGCCTGGATACCGCCGACGCGGCGAGCGTTTCGGCTCTCGCCCGCCGGCGCTACGACGACCGATCCGAGGAGCGAGCGGCTCTCTATCGGGATCTGGACCTCCTCGCATCCAACGCGATCGCCCTCCACGATACCCTCGTGGCCCGGAGCGACGACATGACGGACAGGGCGTTCGACGGCACGACTCTCACCCGCTACCCGTTCATGGCGGCGGCGCCAGGGGATCCGGTTCTGGCCGAGCGGGTCTGGAGTCGGGTCGACGAGATTCTGGATCTCATTCGTGTCCTGGACGGTGCCCGTCCCACGTCGGTGACCGAGCTCCGCGCCGCGGTCCGTCGCACGACCCCCGGGGGCGCGGGCGATCCCCTGGACGAGCTGCCCGACTGGTGGCCTCGGCCGACGGACAGACGCGTTTTGCCGCCTACGCGCTCGGCTT
The DNA here is from genome assembly GCA_046537985.1 of Longimicrobiales bacterium. GTDB lineage: Bacteria > Gemmatimonadota > Gemmatimonadetes > Longimicrobiales > Gaopeijiaceae > JBKHJU01. The sequence goes on along the minus strand of JBKHJU010000228.1, from coordinate 1,050 downwards.
CCGTCGATGGCTCCACGTCCCTCGGCTCGGCTTCGAGCCCCGGGGCACGATCCGATCCGACCCCGCCCGAGCCGATCATTCCCGGGCCCGGGGATCTCCCCGTGCCGATCCAGGAGGTCGTGGTCCCCGACTGATCCGGCACCCCGGTCGCATCCGTCGGCCCGTTCCTCTACCTTGGGCCGGCATCGAATCGTAGGAGGTCGCCGAGACGGCGGCCGGCCGCACCTCTTCGACACGCCTCCAGGCGACCGGATCAGCGCCGACGTATGACCCTGGACAGCATGCACCGGGCCGAGGCACCGTGATCGGCGTCGTGGGGGCCGGGATCACGGGCCTCACCCTGGCCCACGAGCTTCGGAAGCGGGGACGCTCGGTCCGGGTCTGGGAGGCGGCGGATCGGCCCGGCGGTGTCACGTGGAGCGAGGAGGCGGAGGGCCGGGTCCTGGATCTCGGCCCGCAGCGGACCCGTCTGACCCGCGACGTGGAGAGCCTCGTCGACGAGCTGGGCCTCGGTGATCGTCTTCTCTACGCGTCGCGCGGGCTTCCCCTCTACGTCTACCGCGCGGGACGGCTCCGTCCCGTGCCCTTCTCCCCGGGGCAGGCCCTCCGCACCGATCTTCTCTCCTGGCGGGCCAAGCTCCGGGCCCTGGCGGAGCCGTTCATCGTTCCGCGACGAGCCGGCGAGAGCGTCGAGGATCTCTTCGTGCGGAACTTCGGGCGGGAGATCTACGAGAATCTCCTGGGTCCGCTGTACGGAGGTCTCTACGCGTCGGATCCGGCCCGGATGCCGGCGCGGCATGCCCTGGCCCGGGTTCTCGACGAGCTCAAGGTGGGGCCCAGCCTGCTCCTGGCCTTTCTCCGACGAGGAGCCGCTGCCCGGGATGCCATCCCCACCGTCACCTTCGAGGACGGGCTCGGCGCCCTCCCCCGGGCCCTGGCCGACTCCCTGGGCGATGCGCTCCGCCTCGGCGTGCCGGTGGATCGGTTGGCGCCCGGACCCATGGGCAGGATTCAGGTGGAGGTCGCAGGCGAGGTGCAGGAGGTCCAGGC
>JBKHJU010000227.1:0-4514 GCA_046537985.1 Longimicrobiales bacterium | reverse complement strand
CCCATGAACTGGGCCACGGGCGTGGACCCGGAGACGGGTCGACCCATCGAGGTGCCGGAGGCGCGCTTCACCGACCGGCCGATCCACGTCACGCCGGGGGCCCTGGGAGCCCACAACTGGCACCCCATGTCCTTCAACCCCCGGACGGGCCTCGTCTACATCCCGGCCCAGCGAAACTCGTACGCATACGGTCACGAGGAGGACTTCCAGTACCAGGAGGGCGTCTGGAACACCGGTATCGGCCCCACCGAGGATGCCGTGGGCGAGCCGGTGCCCCCGTCGGGCTTCCTGCTGGCGTGGGATCCGGTGGCCCAGGAGGAGCGGTGGCGGGTCGAGTACGACGACATGTGGAACGGGGGAACGCTGTCCACGGGGGGAGACCTGGTCTTCCAGGGCACATCGGATTGGCGCTTCGTGGCGTACCGGGCCACCGACGGGGAGCAGCTCTGGGAGGTGGCGGTGCCCACGGGAGTCATCGGCGGGCCCATCTCGTACGAGCTCGACGGTACCCAGTACATCGCCGTCATGGCGGGCTGGGGCGGCGTCTACGGATTGCGGACCGGGGGGCGGGGCTCGACCGGGCGCCTCCTCGTCTTCGCGCTGGGCGGCACCGAGAGCCTCGCCGCCGATCCCGCCGCGGCGCCGGAAGAGCGGGAGCCTCCGACGACGGCCATCCCGGTGAACGCGTCCGAGGAAGCCGTCGCCCGGGGAGCCGAGATCTACGCCCAGCAGTGCGCCCAGTGCCACGGGCCCGCGGCCATGAGCGGCGGGGTCATCCCCGATCTGCGCTACGCGGATCCCGAGGTGTACGAGTCCTTCGAGGACATCGTCCTGGCCGGCACCCGCTCCGAGCAGGGCATGCCTTCCTTCTCCCAGTGGCTGGACGCGGAAGACGTGGAGGCGGTCCGGGCCTACGTGCTCTCCCGGAGGGCCGCTCTGACGGAAGACTGACCGGACGGGCCGATCCGGGTCGCGGAAAGGGAAGCCCCCTCGGGTATCGCTCTCCCGCGTGGACGTCCGGGCCCCGGCGATCGCCGGGAGCCGGGGTCAGTCCGTGCTCTCCAGAGGCACCCCGGCGGCCCGGGCCCGGTCCAGGACCTCTTCCAGGGCAAGACGCACGTTCCGGATGGCGTGGAGGAGGTGGGTCCGCTCGATGTAATCGGTGGTGCCGGTGAGCTCGAGCAGCTCGTGGAAGGCCGAGTCCTGCCGCTCGATGGCCGCCGCGAGCTCGGGATGGGCGTCCCCCGTGAGCTCTCCGCCCCTCCCGTAGAACCGCTCGATGGCCCCGTGTCGGGTGTTGTAGAGCCGGAGCACGTCGGGATACGACGCCCGGGGATCGAGCTCGATCACTTCGAGACGCTGCCGCATCCCTTCCACCCAGTCCTCGAGCCCGCCCTCCGGAATCTCGGTGGAGGTGGGCGAGGAGGTCCCCGGACCGGGCTCGGCGGTGGGTCCCGGCTCGCGCGCGGATTCGGGTGTCGGCTCGGCCGCCGGGCCCGACCGCGCCGCGTTCTCGGCCCCGTCGGCTTCCTCTCCTCCCGACCCCCCGGCTCCGCACGCCGGCATCAGAGCCAGTAGTCCCACGAGAAGAAGCGCGCATACCCCTCCGGGGAGCCGGCGGGGTACGGTGAACGTCCGTGGGAGAGATCTTCGGGACATGGGAGATTCGCCTTCGACACCCTTCCGGAGCCGCGGGAGGGCGGAAGCTAGTCGAGGCGATTCTCGCCGGTCAAGCGCCGGTCCCGGGCTGTCAGACCTGTCAGAGCGGCACGATCTGGAACCGTCTCCGATCCCACAGGGTAACTCAGCACCGGCGCCATTCCGCTCTCTGGATTCCACGAACGCTCAGACCTGGAGGCCTCATGCCGTCCCGAGCGCACCTGAAGGTCCCCGCTGTCGTCCTCGCTCTGGTCTTCGCCGCTTGCGGCGGCGGTGAGACCGAATCCGCCGCTGCGGGAAGCCAGGAAGGTGAAGCCATGGCCGCGCCCGGCGAGTCCGAAGCCACCGGCGAGACGAGCGCCGCCCAGGGCGCCCCCACCTGCTGGCTGCAGGAGGGCGTCACCGCCGAGGCCGCCGCGGAGCGCGTCAGCCCGCGGGACTCGACTTCCATCGAGCTGGAGGCGGGCACCGCCAAGGTCTGCTACGGTGCTCCGTCCATGCGGGATCGGGAGATCATGGGCGAACTCGTCCCGTACGATGAGCCCTGGCGGATGGGTGCCGACGAGGCCACGGCTCTCCACGTCACCTTCCCGGCCGAGATCGCCGGCGTGGCGGTGGACCCGGGAGCGTACTCCCTCATGGCGATTCCGGGACCCGACTCCTGGGAGATCATCGTGAACCGCAATGCCGAGCGGTGGGGCATCCCCATCACCGACGAAGTGAGGAGCGAGGACGTGGGGTCCGGGTCCGTGACCCCCGAAGAGACGGATTCCGCCGTGGAGCGGATGCGGTACAGCTTCGAGGAGGAGGGGTCGGATGCGGCCACCCTCTACCTCGAGTGGGAGAATACCCGGGTGCCGATCCCCGTCGAGGCCCAATAGCCTTCACAGAGGGGCGTGTCCGAGGGATGGGATGCGGCCCCGCTCAGCCCAACATCCGCCCCTCCGCGGCCACCTGAAAGGACGTTTGCGGCCCGGAGGGGCGGCTTGATCGGAGGGGTTCCCCCTCCCCGAGATCCATGCAACAGATTCGTGGGTGTTCGTGTATCGAAACGTTACACGGCCCTCGCGACGAGTGCGTATGCACCCGTGGGGCATCGCCCCGTGGGTTCGTGCGGCTGTCCCAGGTTGGTGCGCCCGGCGGAAGGGTGCAGGATGGAGTCGTGGAAACCGATTGAAGACGCCTATCGAAATAGAGACGGAGCGCCCGGTCGACGACGGCGCTCGTGAAGAGGAGAGTTCGATGCAACGACAGTTCCTTCGCTTTCATACCGCGATGTTCGCCGCCATCCTCGGCATTTCCCTGCTGGTCACCGGACCCTCCGCCGTGGAGGCCCAGGAGCGGCTCCCCGGAGACGACATCGTCCGACCGTGGGGCCAGGGAATCGCTCCCGTGTTCGAGGGCTGGTATCCGAATCCCGACGGGGACGGCTACTACGTCTCGTTCGGATATCTCAACCGGAATGCCGAGGAGATCGTCGACATCCCCGTGGGGACGTCGAACTTCGTGGATCCCGAGGACCTCAACGGCGTCCAGCCGACCCATTTCGAGACGCGCAGGCATTACGGCTGGTTCGCAGTCCTGGTGCCCGAGGACTTCGTGGAGGACCAGACCGCCAACGTCCTCTGGACCATCGACTTCCGGGGGGAGCGTTACGAGATACCCGGGCGGGTCACCAATCCGAATTACGAGATCGACGCCATGTATCAGGCGGCGACGGGCATCACCCCCCCCATCGTCACCCTCGAGCCCGACGGCGAGGAGATCCGGGGGCCGCACGGGAACGATCCCGTGGATCGGACGGTCTCGGTGGGGGACCCACTCGAGATCACGGTCTGGGCCGAGGACGAGAGCTGGTACGGCGCCCCGGCCGTGGCCGGCGGAGAGCTGGAGCCCCACACCGTCACCCTGCGCTACTACACGTACGCGGGTCCGGGGGACATCAGCTTCGACCGGGACAACATCGAGATCGAGCCCCAGGAGGACCTGACGGAGGCTACGAACACGGCCACGTTCAGCGAGCCCGGGGTATACCGGGTCTACGTGCGGGCCAACAACGAAGGGCTCGTGGGCGCCGGCCAGGAGCAGTGCTGCTGGACCAACGTCTACTTCGACGTGACGGTCGAGGAATAGGACGTGACAGTCGAGGAAGAGGAAATAGGACGTGACAGAGCGACGGGGGACGAACGACCGAACAGAGGACCGAGCCCGGAACACAGGCCCGCCTGAAGGAAACAAATGAAGGACGGCGGGAGCCTTCCCAGGCCCCCCGCCGCGTGCGCGAGGATTGCCACGAGCAGACGCAGGAGGAGCGACACCATGTCACACAGGAGCCAATCGACGACGTGGCCCGAGGCCATGGAGGATAGCGGAGCGTGGATGGGTCTCGCCCTCGCCACGCTGATGGCGCTGTTCGCGAGCGCCGGCCCTGCCCAGGCCCAGCAGGGCGTCGCAGCGGCGACCGGATCGGACGCCCAGGTGACCTACGCCGAGGACGTCGCGCCGATCCTGGTCGAAAACTGCGTGGCGTGTCACCGGGAAGGCTCCATCGGTCCCATGCCGTTGACCACGTACGACGAGGTCAAGCAGTGGGCTCCGCTCATCAAGTTCCGCGTGGAAGAGCGGATCATGCCCCCATGGCACATCGATCCCACCATCGGCATTCAGGAGTTCCAGAACGATCGCTCCCTCACCGAGCAGGAAATCGAGACGATCGCCACCTGGGTGGACGAGGGGGCTCCCGCCGGTGACCTGGACGCCGCTCCGCCGGTCCCCGAGGAGCGAGATCCCGACACCTGGCGTCTGGACGAGGAGGCCGGCCTCGGCGAGCCCGACCTGGTCATCCAGAGCGAGCC
>JBKHJU010000226.1:0-4528 GCA_046537985.1 Longimicrobiales bacterium | reverse complement strand
CCGCAGGTCCATCGAGAGTCCCGCAGACCATCGAGAATCCCGCAAACCATCGAAAATCCCGCAGACCATCGAGAATCCCGTTGGTACCTGGAGTCCCGTAGCGCACATTGAATTCGTTCGATGTTCGAACGACCCGCACACATTCGCCTCTCCCGCACACAGTCCTGTAAATACCTATATAGCAATAAAATAACCTGCATCTCCCGGACGCTCACAATTCAGACAGGTCGTTCGAACTTCGAACGACTTTCGAATCGCCCCCCAGAGAGGTGCACGGGATCCGACGAGCCCCGGAAGGGGCAGGCCCGGAGTGTGGAAGGCCCGGAGTGTGAGACCCCGGGGGCTGTTCACCCGCGGGGGCGGTCCAGCCCCTCTCTCAATGAAGCCAGGAAGGTCTCCGCGCCCTCCACGCCCCCCTCGTCCAGGGCGTCGATGAGGGCGCTTCCGACGACGACTCCTTGGGCGACCCGGCCCACCAGCGCCGCCTGCTCGGCGGAGGAGATGCCGAAGCCCACGGCGACAGGCAGATCCACCACCTTCCGGAGGCGCTCCACCTCGCTGGCGAGCTCGGATCGGAGCTCGGCACGGGCCCCGGTGACGCCGGTGCGGGAAATGTAATAGACGAAGCCGCTTCCCCCATCCACGGCCTCGGCGACTCGGGAGGGGCTGGTGGTCGGGGCGATCAGCCGGATGAGGTCCAGCCCGGCCTTCCGCACGGCTTCCTCTTTCTCGGGATCGGCTCCGGCCGGGAGATCGGTGAGGAGGAGCCCCTGGGCGCCGGCCTCCCGGGCCTCTTCCAGAAACCGGGGAAATCCATGGTGGAGGACGGGATTCAGGTAGGTGAAGAGCACCACCGGCGTGGCGTGGCGGGTCCGGAACCTCGCCAGGAGATCGAGGACGCCGTCCACCGACATCCCTTCTTCCAGGGCCTGAAACGACGCGCGCTGGATGGTGGGGCCGTCGGCCAGGGGATCGCTGAAGGGGATCCCGAGCTCGATGACGTCGGCTCCGGCCCGGACCAGGGCGTCCAGGACCTCCAGGCTCTCGCCCGCACTCGGGTATCCGGCCGTCACGAAGGGCACCAGGGCGGACCGTCCCTGGGACTTCAGCTCCTGAAAGCGTTCGGAGAGGCCGACGCCGGCCATGCGCCGCGCTTGTGGGGTCACGTGGCCCGACACCGAGACTGCGGGCTTTTGGAGGTCAGCTCAGGCAATGAGGTAGTCGGAGACACGAATTCCGTATTTCTGGGGATCGGTGGTCTTGATGATCGTGCGCAGCGGCTGGCCGGACGCGGCGTCGGTCTTCTCGAGATCCAGCTCCCTGGGCTCCGAGAGGGGGATGCCCATCTCGTCGGAGATGATCTTGACCTTGGGAAGGTGGAGCTTCATGGGGTCCTCCTTCACGCCGGAGACGACGGCCAGCTCCAGGCTGTCCAGGATGACCAGGGTCCCGATGGGATAGACTCCGGTGGCGTTGATCAGGGCCTTGACCAGGAGAGGGTCGAAGCCTCGTTTCGGGTTGTCACGCATCTCCTTGAGCACCGCGTCCGGGGGCCACGGCTCGTACTGATAGCTCCGGACCGACGTGCCGGCGTCGAAGGCGTCGGCCACGGCCACGATCTTCGGGAAGAGGGTGGGGTGACGGTCCCGTCGATTCTCCGGGTAGCCCGTGAGATCCACCCTCATGTGATGCTCGTACGCGATGAGCATCTGTCGATACGGGACGTCGGCGAAGCCGTGGAACTCGAAGAGGGAGAGGAGGCCCTCGACGGGGTGCTCCTTCATGTGCTTCCACTCGTCGTCGCTGAGGTCTCCGGGCTTGTTGATGACCTCGGGGTCGAGGCGCATCTTGCCGACGTCGTGGAAGAGGGCTCCGAGCCCGAGCTCGTAGAGCTGCTGCTTGTTGAGGCCGAGGCGCTGGCCGATGACCACGCTGAAGATGCAGACGTTGACCGAGTGGGTGAACGTGTACTCGTCGAAGTCCCTGAGGGTGGTCATGGTGATCATGGAAGGCTCGTTGGCCAGGACCTGATCCACGATCCCCTGCACCGCCCGCTTGACCTTCCGAACGTTCACCGCCCGCCCCAACCGGACGTCGCCCAGGACGTTCTTGGCCACCTGGACCGACTGGGCGTAGGTCCGCTTGGCGGCCTGGAGGGCTTCTTCCGCCTCGAGCTCCTCCTCGTGGACGTCCCGCTCCGGCCTCACGTCGATGTGGACGACGGGCGTCTGGGCGAGCCGGTCCACGAAGGTCCCGAAGGGGTTCCGGGAATCTCCATCCCGGAGTAGCAGGGAGAGGAAAGGAGCCCACTCGCCCACCTCGACGCCCTTCACGATCTCCACGGCACCGACACCGTGCTCCACCAGGACACGGGCGAAGCTGCCGAAGGTGGAGAAGTTGGTGAGGTCGAGGCGAAGACGGGTCTCGTTCAGGAAGAAGAACTCCCCGACCACCCGGAGCTCGAGGGCCCCTTCCTCGTCCACGAGGCCCGCAACCGCCCGGTGGAGGTCGTCGAGGGCCTGCTGCACCGTGACGTTCTCCACCGGATAGAACTTGAGCGCCCGGAGGGCCGCGTAGAGAAGGGTCAGGAGCTTCCGTCCCTGATCCTGGAGGAGAGCCGAGCCCTCTCCGCCGCCGGCCCGGATCTCGGGGTCCCGCCGGGTCGTCTCGGTCATCTCACGCCTCCCTCCAGCCACCGAAGGATCTCAGCGCACGACCGACCGCGCTCCGGACCACCGGCTCCTCCTGTTTCTGGGCGGCTTCCAGGGCCCGCTGGGCCTCCGTCGTTCCGACCCGCCCCAGGGCCAGGGCCGCGCACGCTCGCACGTCCTCCGATTCCTTCCGGCCCAGAAAGCCCGAACCGTTCAGCAGGTCGTCCAGGAGGGTGACCGCCTCGGGGTCTCCGAGGTCGCCGTAGCTCTCGAAGAAGGCGATCATCTCGGTCACGTCCCGCTTCCGCAGCGTCTTCCCCTTGAGGAGCTTGCGGAAGTGGGCCGACGCCGGGGTGTAGCGAAGGGCCCCCAGCGCCCGGGCCGCCGCGATCCGGACCTCCCGGTCCTGATCCTCCAGAGCCGCCTCGAGGGCCGAGGCCGCCGACGACGCCTTGAGGGAGACGGCGGCCTCCACGGCCGCCAGCCGGACCGCGGGCTCGTCGTGTCGCAGAAGAGACGCCAAACGGGTAGCGGCCTTGTCCACACCGATGCTTCCGGCCAGGCGGGCCGCCCCGGCCACGACCACCGGATCGTCGTCGGAAAGGAGCCGCATGAGGGCGTCCCGGTGCTTCTCGGCCAGGCTCCTCACCGCCTCCCGGAGGACGCGCTGGATCTCCTCGTCCTCCTCGGTCTCCGCCGCCCACAGCAGGGTAGGCAGGGCGTCCGGCTTCAGGAAGCGGAGGAATACCCCCAGGCTCCGGGAATCCGGATCGATGGAGCGGTCCCGCAGCGCCCGGACCATCTCCCGGATGGCTTCGGGGGCGCTGACGTCGTCCAGAAGCTTCTCCGCCTCCTCCTCCCGCGGCTGGTCCAGGATTCCTTCCCCCTTCCGGAGGGCGCTGAGCTCGTGGAGCACGGCCGCGGCGGGCTGGAGGGCCCCCCGGCTGAGGAGGTTGGGCAAGAGGGTTCGGAAGATCTGGAGAATCCGGGTCTGCCGCTCCCGATTCGAGGGCTCCTCGAGCCGGTCGAAGAGGGCCGCCAGGACCGCCCGTCGCAGGTTCCGGCTCATCTCCTCCTCGACTTCCTTGCGAAGCTGGCTCAGCTCCGTGGGGTCGAGGGAGTAGAGGGTCGGGTTGAAGTCCTCCGTGCTCACCGCTCCCGAGGGAGCTGAAGCAGCCGCCTCCACCCCCGCCTCGGCCTCCGCGTCCTCCGCTCCCGGGCTCTCCTCCTCCAACGCCAACCGGAGAGATTCCTGGTCCGCCCCTCCGCCGGGCTCCGGCAGCTCCACACCCTCGGCGAGAACGTCGACGTAGTGATAGTCGAAGTACTCGAGGTCCTCGTCCCACAGGATCGTGAGGAGGTCGTCCGACTCGGGCCGGAGGTTCCGGGCCCGCTGGATGACGCCGAGAAGGCGCTTCAGCTCCTCCTTCTCGATTCCCGGCTCGAAGACGATCTCCCGGACCCCGTCCTTGTAGAAGAGGAACGCCAGGGAGTCGGCCCGACTCTCGCTCCGGTACACCTCCGTGTCGGTCCAGAGAAAGCGCTCCTCCTCGACCTGGATGGCCAGGCGATCGAGCCACTCCCACAGGTCCGCGAACTCGGTCTGAAGCCCGTTCACGAACCGCTGGTAGACCGGGTTGTTCTCGTCGTAGAGCTGGTGCGCCCGGACCGCTTTCGAGAGGCTGTTGAAGAGCTGGCGGATCTCGCTGAGCTGGGACTCGTCGGGATCCTCCCAATCCAGGTCCGCGTCCGCCACGTCTCCGGCCACGGCGCCGGCGGGGGCTTCGGAACCGCGTCCCGGCGTCGTCGAGGCCGACGCGTCCGAGGACACCTCGGAAGATGCGTCGGACGAGGAGTCCGAAGGTGGGGGTGGGGCG
>JBKHJU010000225.1:0-4534 GCA_046537985.1 Longimicrobiales bacterium | reverse complement strand
CCCTACGACGACGTGGCGTGGACCTACCCCCTGATGTTCAACGTAACGGCGCATGCCGTGGACGATCCGGACATCCGGGATCTCGGCATGGAGGCCGTGGAAGAAGAGGTGGGTCTGCCGGGTCGGGTCCGGCGGGTCCGGAGTCGAGAGGCGCCGCAGATCCCGGATCCCGGGAACGGGGATTCAGCCGACGGCGGACCGGGGCCGACGGCGTTCTACCTCGTGCAGCCCAACGCATCCGCCCACAGCATCTCGGCACGCCTCGCCCTCGGCTCCATTCCGGTGCGGGTCGCCGAGGAGAGAGTGGAGTTGGAGGAGGAGACCCTCGCCCCCGGCGCCTGGATCGTTCGCGCCACCGACCTCTCCGAGGGCGACCTGAACGCCCTGACGGAGGCAGGCTTCGACGTCCTGGAGGTAGGGGAGAGGCCCCTCGAGGACGCGGCTACCCATGAGATGGATCTTCCTCGAATCGCCATCCTCCACACCTGGAGCCGGACCCAGGACGAGGGGTGGACCCGCTTCACCTTCGACCACTTCGGGGTGCCGTTCACCTACGTGGGCGAAGATGAGATCGGAGCGATGGGATCCCTGCGGGACCGGTTTGACGTGATCGTCTTCCCCCACCAGGGGGCCCGGAACACGGCCAAGAACATCCTGCAGGGAATCGATCCCGGGGAGGGTCCCCTGGCCTACACCCGGACCGAAGAGTTTCCCAGTCACGGCCACCCCGACAGCTCGGAGGACATCACGGGGGGGATGGGCCTGGAGGGGGTGCTGGCCCTCCGGGAGTTCGTGGAGCAGGGGGGCACGCTGGTGACCATCGGGAGCGCGTCGACGATCCCGGTGGAGTTCGGATTCTTGCGGGAGGTGGGTATCGACGGGCCCGGCCAGATGTTCGTGCCCGGCTCCATCCTTCGGGCCGAGGTGGTCAACGACGAGAGCCCGGTGACCTACGGCTACGACGAGACCTTTCCCGTCTACCACCAATGGGGTCCCTACCTGCAGGTGTCGGAGGAGATGGAGGCGGGCGAGGTCGTGCGCTATTCGTCCGGCAGCGAGCTCCTCCTCTCCGGGATCGCCCGGAACGCCGGGGGGCTGGGAGGAGATCCGGTGGTCTATGTGGAGGGGGTGGGCGAGGGGCACGTCGTGGCCTTCGGCTTCGATGCCACCCACCGCTTCCAGACCCACGGAAACTTCGCCCTCCTCTGGAACGCGCTGCTCAACTGGAACGACCTGGGCATCGGATTGGCCGAATCGGAGGTGGAAGGACCGGAGGACGACGGCGAAGCGGCTTCGGAGGACCCGGCCCCGTGAGCGGCACCCGCTCCGAGGTCTTCAGCTCCCGATGGGGGATGCTCCTGGCCATGCTCGGCATGGCCGTGGGGACGGGAAACATCTGGCGTTTTCCCCGGGTGGCGGCCACCAACGGCGGGGGCTCCTTCCTCGTCGCCTGGGTCGTCTTCCTCCTCCTCTGGTCGGTTCCCTTGCTGATCCTCGAGTTCGGCCTGGGGAAGGGAACCCGGAGGGGCCCCATCGGCGCCGTGGCCGAGACGGCGGGGAAGACGTTCGGATGGATGGGGGCGTGGGTGGCGTGGACCGCCACCGCCATCATGTTCTACTACAGCGTGGTCATGGGATGGACCATCCGGTTCTTCGTGGCCACCCTGACCGGGGAGATCCCCACCGAGGTTCCCGGGGCCTTCTGGGAGGGATTCCATTCCACTCCCGAGGCTCTCATCACGCATCTCGTGGCCATGAGCCTCGGGGTGTTCGTGGTGGCCTACGGGGTGAAGGGGATCGAGACCGTGGCCCGCTTCCTGATTCCGAGCCTCGTGGTCCTGGTGGTGGTCCTGGCGGTTCGGGCCCTCACCCTTCCCGGGGCCTCCCGGGGGCTGGCCTTCCTCTTCACTCCGGATCTGGCCGACCTGGCCGACTACCGCATCTGGCTGGAGGGGCTGACCCAGAACGCGTGGGACACGGGAGCGGGGTGGGGGCTGGCCCTCACCTACGCCATCTACATGCGGACCCGGGAAGATACGGCCGTCAACGGCTTCATCCTGGGCTTCGGCAACAACTCCATGTCGCTGCTGGCCGGCATCATGGTGCTGTGCACCGTCTTTTCGGTCATGCCCGACGCCGCGGGAGAGATCGTGGGAGCGGGGAACGAGGGGCTGACCTTCATCTGGGTGCCCCAGCTCTTCTCCCAGATTCCGGCGGGGCGCTTCTTCATGGCCATCTTCTTCCTGGCCCTCGTCTTCGCCGCGTGGTCCAGCCTCGTGTCCATGATCGAGCTGGCGAGCCGGATCCTCCGGGACCTGGGCATGAGCCGACGGTCCGCCGTGGCGGCGGTGGGCATCGCCGGCCTCGCTTTCGGGGTCCCCAGCGCCCTGGACATCCGATTCTTCCGGAACCAGGACTTCGTCTGGAGCGTGGGGCTCATGGCGTCGGGCTTCTTCCTGGCCTTCGCCGTGCTCCGCTACGGGGTCACGAAGTGGAGGGACGAGTTCATCAACACCCCGGACTCGGACGTGCGCATCGGCGCCTGGTGGGACTGGGCGATCCGGCTGGTGGTCGTTCAGGGGGTGATCCTGGTGGTGTGGTGGTTCCTCCAGGCCCGGGCCGAGGGCTTCGTCGCCACCTTCCATCCCTTCCGGGAGTTCAACATCGGGACGACCCTCTTCCAGTGGAGCATCGTGCTGGTGGTCCTCCTGCTGGCCAACGGATGGCTGGTGCGACGGACGCTGGCTTCGGGAAGGCCGCCGGGGGAAGGTGGGTCGCCAGGCGGCGGGAGCGACGACCCGTCCGAGGGATCGGGGGACGGACCCGCGGGCTCCCGCTCCGGCCCCTCCTCCCACTCCCCCTGACGGGTGCGCTTCGAAGAGTTCCGGGAGGCGGCCGAGGAGGCGTATCGGCAGATTCCCGACGAGTACAAGGAGGGGATCGACGGCCTTCGGGTGGCCCGGGAGGCCCTTCCCCACCCCACTTCCCCCGACGTCTACACCCTGGGCGAGTGCGTGACCGAGGCGTATCCGTCGGACTGGGAGGGTCCCGAGACCACCCGCTCCGTCGTCGTCCTCTACTGGGGCTCCTTCCGGGAGCTGGCGAAGCTCGATCCGGCGTTGGACTGGGAGGAGGAGCTGTGGGAAACCCTCACCCACGAGCTGCGCCACCATCTCGAGTGGCTGGCCCAGGAGGAGGGGCTGGAGGGCGTCGACTACGCCATGGAGCAGGAGTTCCGCCGGTGGGAGGGGGAGGCGTTCGATCCGTGGTATTTCCAGCAGGGAGACGAGATCGCCGAGGGCGTGTACCGGGTGGAGCGACGGTACTATCTGGAGCAGGTCTGGGAGGAGGATGCGTTCCGGGAAGCGGATCGGATCACCTTTCGCTGGCGGGGCCGCTCCTGGTCGATGCCACGGCCGGACGAGCTCGGCGACGTCCACTTCGTCTGGCCGGAGGGGCTCTGGGAGGCCATGTCGGCCGGGAGCGCCGACGAGCTGCCCCCGGAAACGCTGGAAGTCGTCCTGGTGCGGAAGGTCGGGTGGTGGGAGGGACTCAGGGGCCTCTTCACGAAGCGACGTCCCCGGGTCATGGAGACCGCGGAGCCCGTCCGGGAGTCGGCCGGAGACGGGGACCCTCGATAGCGGGTATCCGGGTCGCGGCGCGGAGAATCGGGTCGACGGACCTCGATCCCGGGTCCGGTGTTGCGAGGGAGACGGTGCGAGAAAGCCACATCGGACGAGCTCGGACAGGGATGAGAGAGGGAGCCAGGGAGAAGCATGCCCATCCATGATGCATACGCCCGGGTGACGCCCTTCGAGCGGGCGTTCCCCGACGCCTCCACCGCCGAGGACCGGATGGACCGGATTCGCCGGGACCTCGAGGAGGAGGCGATGGAGGACGCTCTCGGCGATCCGGGCCGGTTCCTCACCCTTCCGGCCGTGGCCGAGGTGGTGCACGGGATCCGGGATCCGGAGTCCGGCGGGGAGGAGGTACAGAAGCACGGAATCTTTCTCTATCACGCCTACCACTTCCACGAGGCCGGCCGGCCCGTCCACTTCTTGACGACGGGTGCGGCCCGATACCTGGTGGAGACGGCGGCAAGCGACGCGGCGCCGGAGCCCCCGGAGCGGGAGCCGGCGGATTCCGCGGACGGCGATGAGGCGGAGAGGGACGACGCCGGGCCCGACGTCTCCATCCGCCCTCCCGAGCCGGCCGGGTATCTCCAGCTGCCCCGCCAGCTCTTCTGGGTGGCGCCGGGAGAGGATGCGACGCCCGAGCCCGTGGACGGCTTCTTCTGGGCTTCGCCCGCGGGGGAGCGGCTCTCCCTCCTCCTGATCGGGGGAATGCGGGAGGATCGGCCCGGCTTCTCCGTGGTGCCCCTGCCCCCCGTTCCCCTGTCGGATGCCCGGTCCTGGATCCGAGCCTCCATCCGGGAGTCGGGGCCGGACTTCGAGACCACGCTTCCCGGGGGCGACCTGGAGCGCCTCTACTCCTTCGAGACCACCGGCGAGGTGCTGAAGCTGGTGGCCCGGGC
>JBKHJU010000224.1:0-4535 GCA_046537985.1 Longimicrobiales bacterium | reverse complement strand
CTCCCGAGATGACCATCGCGCGCGAGGAGATCTTCGGACCGGTCCTCTCGTTGATCCGCGTGGCCGACCTCGACGAGGCCTACGACGTGGTCAACCGCAGCCGGTACGGCAACGCGGCGAGTCTGTTCACCGAGAAGGGAAGGGACGCAAAGCGGTTCCGCCACGAGGTCGAGTCGATCCGGTCGACCCTCCAGGAGATCGTGGCGGACAATCCGGGCTCCGCCGCCCGTATCCGGGAAGTGGCGAGGGAAAGCGGGCTGGACCTGTAACCCGCCGCGCCGGAGCTGGAGAGGACTTCGAAGCGGGTGACACACCCGGCGTTCGGGCGGACGGGCCCGTCAGAGGCTCTCGAGGCGCCCCACGACGACCTCGCCGGTGGACCGGACGATCCCCCACACGGTCGTCGGATCCTCGGGATCGAAGACCCAGGCCTGGCCGTGCATCGGAGCGGAGATCGTCCGCACCCACTCCAGCGTGGAGCCGGACCCGGGCACCCGCAGGACGTACACCGCGGCCTCGTCGTGTCCGGTGATCCAGAGGAATCCGTCCGGCCCCCAGCCGGCGCCGGATGCGCTGAAGGGACGAAGCCGATCCACCAGGGCCCGGGGATATCGGTACGTCGCCACACGCTCCCGAAGGGATCCTCCGACCAGGTCTCCCTCCAGCCGGAGCACGCGGCTCCACTCCGTGCCTCGATCCGGTTCTCCGCCGCGGGTGTCGTAGTGGGCCAGGCCGAGCCACCAGTCGCCGCTCCGGGGAAGGGCCCACGTCAGGGACCCCCCTTCCCGCGGAAGAAGGTCCCCCTCGAGCACCGTGGATCCCAGATGCTCCAGCGACTCGGGATCCCAGCGCTCGATGGAGCTCCTCATGGGAAGCTCGGGATAGTTGGAATGGGCGCAGACGAGCTCTCCGTCGACGACCACGCAGCTGTTCAGGTGGACGAACCGATCGTCACCCCCGGCCCGCCACTCCCCCGCCTTTCTCCCGGTTCGGCGATCATACTTCGCGATGACCGTGTTGCCGACGGCGAAGAAGTGGGTCTCATCGACGGCGACGCCCTGATGGGCCTCGGGGGCCCGGAATCGCGCGATCTCCTCGATGAACTGCCCTTCGGGGCCCGGATCGTCCTCCGCCGGTCCAGGCTGCGTGGGAAGCAGCCGCCGACCGAAGATCGAGGCGGCGGCCACCACGGCGACCACCAGCACCAGCACCACGGTCGGAGCCCCGATGGCGGCACGGTGGGTCGGCGCGCCCCGGTTCCCGGGACGCCCCTTCATGACCCCTCGACGATGCACCGACACCCGCGCTGGCGCCGCCACTCCCTCTCGACCCTTTCCCGCCTTCGTCTCGCTCCCGCGGTCATCCCGTCCCCTCGATCACCGCTTCGCATCGCTCACCTCTCCGCCACGATCGCCTCGGGCTCCTGCTCCAGCACGAGATTCAGCCCTGCGGACGTGACCCGGTCTCGTGCGTCTCCCTCCGGCCGGAGAACGGCCACCCGACTTCCCGGGCCCACCACCCGGACCGCCTCGTCGAGGTACGGAGCCCCGGCCGCTCCGTCCAGGAGCACGCCCCGAATGCGCCGGGAGAAGAAGGGAAGACCCGGGCCCGCGACCATCCGACTCACGCCGGATTCCTCGTCCCAGACCCGGAGATCGGGCGCCACGGTCACCACCTCGATCCGGTCGAGCATCCGGGCCAGCCCCGGCGCGGCCCGCGCGGCGGGTCCCACCAGAACGAGATGGCCCGGCCCCTCCTTCACTCCCAGCAGGGCGGCGACCCGGAGGATCTCCTCTTCGTCCTCCTCCGGCGTAGGGGGCTCCACGACCGGAGGGAGGGGGGGGCGGGGCGGCGACCGTAGATCGGTGAAGCCCTCTTCGATGGGGTAACCCTCGCGACAGTTCGGACACCCCAGCAGCCCCGCATGAACCCGTCGGGCCTCGATCCGGTCGCCCCGGAGGATGAGCCCGAACTCGGGGCCGCATCGGGGGCAGGAAAGGAGATCGGTCAGGAGAATGTGCACGCTACGACCCCGAATGCCGGGCGACGACCGGAGTGCCGGCGGGTGGGGGGATCGGCACGCGACACCTCGGGTGAAGTGATCCGATCCGGAACGTCAATCGATGCGAGGAGCCCGGTGCGCCGGCGGCGCCGGGACGTCGGCCGGGCCGTACTGGGCCCACTGGGTGGGGGTTTCCCACACCCGGGCGTAGAGGAGCCCGTCGGAGACGGCGGCGGGAAGCCGCTCTTCAAGCTCCTCGAAGAAGTACTTCGCCTGGTTCTCGGCGCTGGTCTCCACGCCGTCGAACGCCGGCAGATCGTTGAGGTTCCGGTGGTCGAGCCCGTCGGCCAGCTCGCGGAGATGCCGCTTCAGGTCGACGAAGTCGAAGGCGATCCCGGCTTCGTCGAGCTCCCTCGTCTGGACCGCCACTTCGACCACGTAGCGGTGACCGTGCAGCCGCTCGCACTTTCCCTTGTAGTTCTCGAGGAAGTGGGCCGAGTCGTAGTGGGCCTGTACGCTCACGGTGTATGCCATGGTCTTCATGCCTTCTCCACTCGCGCGTTCGTCCTTCAAGTCTTCTCCAACGGAAGGAACGGAATCTGCACGCCATCGGGACGGGTGCAGGCGAAGAGCACCGCCTCGGCCACGTCCTCGGGACGCAGCATCTGCTCCCGGGAAGGAAGATCCTCCCGTTCGTCGGGAGCCAGGGGATCCCAGATTCCCGTATCGACGGCGGCCGGCTCCAGGAGCGTCGCCCGGACCCCGGTCCCGCGGATCTCCTCCAGGAGCACCTCGTGGAACCCCCTCAACCCGTACTTGGAGGCCGAGTACGCGGCGTTGCCCGGAAAAGCCTTCCGTCCCGCCACCGACCCCACGCTCACGATCAGGCCGCTCCCCCGAACCAGCATGGACGGGAGGAGCGCCCGGACCAGGAGGATGGCCCCCCGGAGATTGACGTCCAGGTTCCGATCCAGGGATTCGGTCGAGACCCGGGTCGCGGGCTCCAGATCGAAGACCCCGGCGGCGTTCACGACCAGATCGGGAACCGATCCGTCGTCCAGGAGCTCCTCCACCGCCCCCTCGATGGATTCGGGGCTCGAGAGATCCGCAGGAAGAATTCGTCCCCCGATCTCGTCGGACATCTCCTCCAGATCCGCCTTGCCCCGGGCCAGGAGCACCAGCTCCGCGCCGGCGTCGGCGAGGAGCCGGGCCGAAGCGGCCCCGATTCCCCGGGTGGCGCCGGCCACCAGGACGAGAGTTCCCCGCAGAGTGCCCTTCGCGGCGTCTCCCGGGGTCCTCAAGAGATCGGGTTGTGCGAGGTCGTGGTCAGCCGCAGGAACTCGTCCCGAGTCCGCTGATCCTTCATGAAGGCTCCCCGCATCGCGGAGGTGATGGTCTTCGAGTTCTGCTTCTGGACCCCCCGCATCATCATGCAGAGGTGGTAGGCCTCCGCCACCACTCCCACCCCCTGGGGCTGGACGATGTCCCAGAGGGCTCCGGCGATCTGGTCCGTGAGGCGCTCCTGCACCTGGAGTCGCCGGGCATACACGTCCACCAGCCGGGCCATCTTGCTCAGCCCCATGATCCGGCCGTCGGGAATGTAGGCCACGTGGACCTTGCCGAAGAACGGAAGCACGTGGTGCTCGCACAGGGAGTACATCTCGATGTCCTTCACGAGGATCATGTTGTGGTGGCGCTCCTCGAAGAGGGCGTCCCCGATGGCGTCCTCGGCCGACATCTCGTATCCCTGGGTCAGGAATCGCAGGGCCCGGTGCACCCGGACCGGGGTGCGAAGGAGGCCTTCCCGCCCCGGGTCGTCGCCCAGGCGCCGGATCATCTCCTCGACGAGCGACGGAAAGGGGACGCCGGAGAGATCCGCGCCGTCGCCGGCCCCGTCCGCTCCCGCCCCGGACCCGATCCCGGCTCCGACGGATCCGTGCTCCATCGCCCCGGCCCCGTCTCCGCTCCTTCCCCTGGCTTCTCCGGAGCCCCCGCATTCGCGGATCAGGTCCGTGCGACTCGTATCACTCATGATCCACTCCCCTCGTATTCCACGTAGTTGCGGGGCGTCTCGTAGAGGACGAGGCGCGCCAGGCGCACGCCGTCGGGCATCTCGGGCTCCAGGCGATCCCAGAGGCGCACCACCAGGTTCTCGGTGGTGGGGATCACGCCCTCCATCCACTCGACGTCCACGTTGAGGTTCCGATGATCGACGTCGGAGACCGCCGCCTCGTGGACCCGCTCCTTCAGGAGCTTCAGGTCCATGACGTAGCCCGTGTCCGGGTCCACCTCTCCCTCCACCGTCACGTCCAGCTCGTAGTTGTGGCCGTGCCAGTTCGGATTGGCGCACGCCCCGAACACCCGGGCGTTCTCCTCCCGCGACCACTCCTCCCGGGCCAGTCGATGGGCCGCGCTGAAATGGACTCTTCTGGTGACCCGGACCCGGGGCATTCCGGTACCTCCTCGGCAGGTCGAATCAGGAAGTCCTGAAAGGGGAATGGAACCGCGTCTCTTACGGCGGAGCGCTACCCCG
>JBKHJU010000223.1:0-4552 GCA_046537985.1 Longimicrobiales bacterium | reverse complement strand
GCTCCGGCCGGCCCGAATCCCTGGAGCTGGCCCGGGAGCTGTACGGGCCGGAGGTGGCGGCAGCCATCGTACGTCGCCTCGGAGCCCTCCGGGACGACCTGGAGCGGGATCGACGGATCCGGATCGCCACGACCCTCCGTGGGCCCATGGCAGAGGCCTTCGCCGAGGCCCTGACCGAGACCGACGATCGAGGCGCCCGTCACGCGTACCTCGACGCCCTGGTCGCCCTGGGAGAGGACGGGCGGGCCGAAGCGAAGAAGATGCTGGACGAGTCCCGGTGGTGGGTCGTGCGGAACGGAGCCACGATCCTGGGGGGAACCGGAACCCGCTCCGACGTCGAGGACCTGACGGCCCACCTTGCCCACGACGACGCCCGGGTCCGGCTCCAGGTGGTTCGGGCTCTGGCCCGAATCGGGGGTGAGGACGCGGCCATGCTACTCCTGGGAATGGTGGACGACCCCGACCCCGATGTCCGGGCCTCGGTGGCCACGGCCCTGGGCGCCCTGGGGCTCGACCGGGCGGTCAAATTCCTCCTCGAGCGTCTCGAGATCGAGACCGAGGAGAAGGTGGAGGTGCAGATCCTCCGGGCCCTGGGCGCCCTCGGGGATCCCGGAGCCGTCCCCTCCATCGAGAAGCGGACGGTGGGCAACTTCTTTTCGAAGCCGTCCACCACTGTGCGAGTGGCGGCATATCGTGCCCTGGGAAGCATCGGGACTCCCCGTGCCACCCAGCTCCTCCAGGAGGCTCGCGACGATCGGGACGACGAGGTCCGCCATGCCGTGCGCTCCGTCCTGGACCGTAGGGAAGGCCAGGCAGCTGCTCCGGAATAGCCTCTCCTGGCGGGAGGAACGACTCGTCCCGCCGGTCGTCAGACCATGCCGAGGACTCTCCGAAGGGCCGAGAAGAACCGCC
The DNA here is from genome assembly GCA_046537985.1 of Longimicrobiales bacterium. Lineage (GTDB taxonomy): Bacteria > Gemmatimonadota > Gemmatimonadetes > Longimicrobiales > Gaopeijiaceae > JBKHJU01. The sequence continues at coordinate 3,640 of JBKHJU010000223.1, read as the reverse complement.
ATCCCTCCCGGGTCGCCCCGAGGCCGGTCCCGAGGGACTTGTCCTCCGTGTGGGTAAAGAGCTCGGTGACGGTGAGCCGGACCCGGGCGTTCTCGGGAAGCGCTTCGGCCAGGCGAAGGCTCTCGGTGCACGGGATCAGGCGATCGTGGCGACCATGAATCAGCTCCACCGGACACTGGATGCCCGCGAGATGGGGCCGAACGTCCAGGAGCGGGGTTGTCCGGAGAGCCGCGTCGCCGAGGGAATCGGCGAGGGATGCGAGGCGGCCGAGGAGATCCCCCTCGCCTTCCTTCCCGGCGTGGTCCGCCGTCGGTTCGTTCGAGCTCTCCGGTGGAAGTCCCGCAGCACCACGCGACGGCGGTCCGTCGGCCAGGAGGTCGTAGAGAGGCTGCCGGGGCGGTGCGACGTCCTTCCGCAGGGCCGCCCGATGATCCTCCATGATCGGCGAGTCGGCCGGAATCCGCTCGTCACCGGCGATGGCCGCAAGTCGCAGGAGGGCCCGGGCCACGTCGGCGGCGTCCTCGTGTTCCGGGATGTCGGTCAGATGGTTCCCGGCCATGATCCACCGTCCGTAGGGATCGGGAGCCAGCCAGCGCTCCTCTCCGCGCCATTCGTGCCGACCCGTGAGCTGGAATCGGACGGCCCGATGGATGTCTGAGTACCCCCCGAACCCGGCGACTCCGGCGATACGGTCGCGGAGGCTCGGATCGGCTGCCGCCCGCAGAGCCTGGGGCGCCCCGAAGGAGAAGCCGACGAGGCCGACCCGGTCTCGGTCCCGTTCTGCGATCCAGGTCACGACCGCCCGGATGGCGGGAACGGTGTGCTCGGGGGCCAGCCGAAGCTCGACCCACTCCCGGATCTCCGGAACGACGACCCGACCTCCCGCGCTCGCCACGGCCCGGCAGAATCGGAGGAGCTGGGGGTGCCTCCGGCCCGGGCGGGTCACTCCGTGCAGGACCACCCAGATCGGCCGAGGCCGGCCGGATGCGGTCGGCGAGAACACCGTGGCCGGGAAGGTCCCCAGCGTCACGTCTCGCTCTTCGACCCGACCGGCACCCGTGAGCCACGTGCGAAGAAAGCGGAGGGTGCGTAAAGTGGATGCCCGCATGGACTGAATCGTCGCCCTCGCTGGCGCGGGAGCGGACCGGGTCCCGGGCTGGAATGCCCCGGGGCTCGGACGGCTCCGACTTCGGGTGGCTTCGGACCGGGCAGAACGGTATCGGGTCCGGGACCTTCCGGCCAGACGATCTCCGTGCCGAGCGCAATGCGGAAGTCAGGCGAATCCGTTTCGAGAGGAGAAGTTGACCATGAACAGACCGAATTCCGAAGTCGTGCCGTCCGTCCGCTTCACTGGATCAGCCGCGTCCGCCGCTTCCGTGTCCCCCGGCAGATCCGCGAGATCCCCGGCATTCGCCGGATGGGCACCTTCCGATGCTTCCATCCCTTCCGCCGTCGTCATCGGCTCGACCCTCCTCGCCCTTCTCGGAGGGGCGCCGCTCGCCTCCGGCGATCTGGAAGCTCAGGAGAGGGAGGTCATCGGGTACCAGTCAGGTCAGCCCTTCAGCGCGGCGGTGAGGGCCGGCAACACCATCTACTTCTCGGGTCGGCTCGGGCTCAGCCAGGAGGTCGGGGCCATGGAGCCGGGCGCCGATCGCGTCCGGGAGGAGGTTCGGCTCATCATGGAGAGCTTCCGGGAGCTCTTCGAGGAGGCCGGCGTCGGATTCGAGGACGTCGTGAAGGCCACCGTGTACATCACCGACCTCCAGTACTACGATGCCCTGAACGAGGTCTACCTGGAGTACTTCCCCGAGGACGCTCCCGCCCGGGCGGCGGTCGAGGTGAGTGGCCTGGTGGCCGGTGCCATGGTGGAAATCGACTTCATCGCCGTGGACGAATGACGCGATGATCCAGGACCGTCCCCGGGTCGTTGTCGTGGGGGCGGGCTTCGGTGGGTTGTGGACGACCAGGAGCCTGGTCGGGGAGCCGGTGGACGTCACCGTCGTCGACCGGAACAACTATCACACGTTCTTTCCCCTCCTCTATCAGGTGGCGGCGGCGGAGCTCGCGCCCACCGACATCGCCCACCCGGTGCGCTCGGTCTTCCGGCGAGCGTCGAACGTGGACTTCCGCCTGGCCGAGGTGAGGGGCCTCGATCTGTCCGGAAAGAGCGTGCTGACCTCGGATGGATCGGTGGCCTACGACCACCTGGTCCTCGCACTCGGGAGCGTGCCCCATTTCTTCGGTGTTCCGGGCGCCGAGGAACGGGCTTTTCCGTTGCGCTGGATGGACGACGCCATCCCGATCCGCCATCACATCCTGACCCGCTTCGAGCGGGCCGGCACGACTCCCGGCACCGAGGAACGGGCGCGATTGCTCACCTTCGTCGTCGTGGGCGGTGGGCCCACGGGAGTGGAGTTCGCCGGAGCCCTGGCCGAGCTCATTCACGGTCCCCTCCTCCGGGATTACCGGGGCCTGGAAGCGTCCGAGATCCGGATCGTGCTGGTCGAGCTGGCGGACCGCCTCCTGTCCGGGATGCCCGAAAAGCTCGGGAGCTATGCCCGGGCCCGCCTGGAGAGCCGAGGTGTGGAGGTGATGCTCGGCCGAGCCGTCGAGGAAGTGGATGCCGAGGCTGTGCGGCTCGGAGGGGGAGGCGACCTGCCCACCGAGACCGTCGTCTGGACCGCCGGGATCCGGGGAGATCCCCGGGTGGCGTCGTGGGGCCTGCCGGTGGGGCCCGGAGGACGGGTGCCCGTCGGCCCCGATCTGAGCGTGGAGGGTCGCCCCGAGGTGAGCGTCGTCGGAGACCTCGCGTATCTCGAAGACGACGAGGGGCGGCCCATGCCCCAGGTGGCCCAGGTGGCGATCCAGCAGGGACGCTGGGCCGCCGGAAACGTCCTCCTTCGGTCGCGGGGCGAGCCGTCGCGGCCCTTCGCGTACGAGGACCCGGGCATGCTGGCCGTGATCGGCCGGAATGCGGCCGTGGCCCATGTCTTCGGCCGGGCCTTCCAGGGATTCCCCGCCTGGCTCCTCTGGCTGGGAATCCACATCACCTGGCTCGTGGGCTTCCGGAATCGGGCCCTGGTGATGCTGAATTGGGCGTGGAACTACTTCTTTCCCCGAAAGGGGGTGCGGCTCGTGCTGCCCACGGGAGGGGTCGATCGGCAGGTGGAGAGGAGGCTCGATCGAGGGAGCGGGGAGAGGGGGGAGAGGGAGCTCGAGACCGGACGGGCGCGGGAGTTCCCGGCGCCCCCCGACGGCCAGGGGTGAGCACCGGAAAGCGCGGCCGCCTCCGATTCCGTCCGCCCCCTGCCGGAAGGGTGTCGAAGAAGTACAGTGGGTGCCGGGCAGGGGTCGCTCGAGTGCGAGGCGGGGACGAGTCCACGAGGCGATGCCGAAGCATCGTCGACTGGGCTCCGACGCCGCATCGTGCCGAGACCCCCCTGCGCCCGACCATAAGGCAATCATGCCCTTCTCGGGTCGAAGGTCGGGGCGGCACGGGGCCGTCTCCTGCGTTGGCGCTCCTCGACGTAGCTACGGCTATGTCTTCGAAGCACCGCCTGGGAGCCGACCCCGTGGCGCTCCCAACGGGACCCGCCGTACTTCTTCAACAGCCTTCTGATATGGAAAGGGCCTTCGTCAA
>JBKHJU010000222.1:0-4554 GCA_046537985.1 Longimicrobiales bacterium | reverse complement strand
GGTGAAGGCCCTGGAAGCCCTGGCCGGATTCGAGGTGGGCTCATCGGCCGGCGAGGATTGAGCGGCCCGGGAGGCTCCATGCACACCCACGTGATGGTGCTGGGTTGGCTCCGGATCCCCATGGGGATCCTGGATCTCCTCCTGGCGGTCACTGCCCTCCCGAACCTCCTGGCCGGCGCCGGACTCCCGGCGCGACATAGCCGGGCGCCGACCGGCGGCGAGGCGCGACGCTGGCTCGGGTCTCGGTGACCCGCATTCGTAGCGCCGGACCGCACGCTCTCCAGGTGGCGAGGAGCCTGCTCCCGCGGATCGCGACTCCCCCGCTCGTCGCCGCCATCGTCGGTGCCACCGCCGTCGCGGCGCTCCCCACCGGAGCCGTCGCATCGCCCGTGCTCTCCGAGGGAGCCGCACCGTCATCGCGGAGCCCGGAGGTCGCCCTCTCCCGCGGATCGAGATCCCCGAACCCGTCCCCCCAGCTCTCCGGGATCGCATCGGGCCAGCCCGCCACCCTCCCCGACGTCCCCACGGCCTATCTGGTCACCATCGGGCGGGGGCCGGCGGTCTGGGAGCGCTTCGGCCACAACATGATCTGGATCCACGACCCGGCCCGGGGGGTCTCGGAGATCTACAACTACGGCCTCTTCAGCTTCGAGCAGGAGAACTTCCTTCTGCGCTTCATTCAGGGACGGATGGAGTACTGGATGGCCGGTGAGCCCAACGTCACGGGCCTCCTCTCGGCCTACGCCCGCACCGAGCGGTCCGTGGAGATCCAGGAGCTGCGCCTGACGGTGGAGCAGGTCACCGAGCTGCACGAGTTCCTGGAATGGAACGAGCTTCCCGAGAACCGGTTCTACCCATACGACTACTATCGGGACAACTGCTCGACCCGGGTCCGGGACGCACTGGACCGTGTCATGGAGGGGCGCCTCGGCGCGTGGGCCCGAGACCGTCCCACCAATCAGAGCTACCGGGACCACACTCTCCAGCTCTCCTCGGGACTCTTCTGGGTGAGCATCGGTATGCACTTCGGCCTCGGCCCCTCGGTGGACGACCCCCTTTCGGCGTGGGACGCCATGTTCGTCCCCATGGAGCTCCGGGACCACATTCGGGACTTCCCCTCGGAACCCGGATCGAGCACCTCCATGGTCCGGCGTCAGTGGGTCTTCTCTCCCGGATCCATCCCGGAAGCGCCCCGTGAGACGCCCGGCTGGATCGGGGGCTTCCTGGCCGCGGGGATCCTGGGAGCCCTCTTCTTCGCCGGGGTGGGGCCGATGATCGGGTCCGGTCCATCGGCTCGGCCGCGGACGTCCGATTCGCGGGAAGCGGGCGGCGCCGCTCCCACGGCCGCGTCGGATCGACCCTGGATCCGACGCGGCTTCTTCGGGGTCACGATCCCCTGGCTGCTGATGGTGGGCGGCATCGGAACCCTCATCGGGCTGCTCTGGACGCTCACGGACCACGCGGACACCCACGGGAATGTGAACCTCCTCTACGCCACGCCGCTCCATCTCGCCCTCGCTCTTCTATGGCCTCTCGGGCACGGCCGGGCATGGGCCCGCCGGACGGCCGTGCGTGCAGGGGTGCTCGTCGCCGCCCTCTCCCTGCTGGGCGTGGGGCTCGAGATCCTATCGATTCCGGAGCAGGACAACGCCGAGTTCATCTGGCTCCTGGTGCCCGCGAACCTGTCCATGGCGTGGGCCCTCTGGAAGGGAGAGCAAGGCTTCCGGGATGCCGAAGACACCGCTGAAGCAGAATCTCCGGACGTGGACGGCCCGAGGCCCCGGCGAGCACCGTGACCGCGCCCGTGCCCGATCCGTCGCCTTCGTCGAGCGAGGAGCTCGCCCGGTCCGTACGGGGCGGGAACGCCGCTCGGGCGGCGGGCATCCTCGCCGCCATGGAAGCCCTGTACGGGCTCCCGACCTCCACGGCGAAGACCGGACCCGAATCCCGACCCGGATCGCAGCCCGAAGCAGCGCCCGGAACGACGTCCGAAGCGCAGATCCGGCCCGCGGGTAGCCTCACCGATGACGGAGGCTTCGTGCCCTTCTACTTCACCGATCCCCAGCGCGCCGAGACATACGCGCGGGAGCACTCCTTTCTCTCCGAGGGGGAGGCCGTGCCCGCCCCTCGTCACGCCGATCCGAAGGCCCTCCTCCGCTCCGCCCTGGACGAGGGGTACGCCGGGATCGTCATCGACCCGGGAACCGAGGATCCCGCGGTCCTCACGCCCGAGACCATGAAGGAGATCCTGGGGGTTCCGGAAGGCCCGGGAGGCCGCGTGGAGGGTGGGCTCGAGGAGGGACGACCCTCGGAAGCTCCGGACCCGGGCCCGGCGGCTGCCGTCGAGCCACCTCCTCCCCACCTCCTGGATCTGGCGCAGCGGGTTCGCAGAAGCCCGTTTCTGGATCCGGTTCCGGCGCCGGACATCCCCCCGGCGCGAGCCCGCGAGCTTCTCCAGGAGCTGCGCCAGCTCCAGATGGAAGACCGGATCCCCGTCTGGGAGGTGGTGGACACCCTGGCCTTCCAGATGCGCTTCTTCGTCCCCGTGGCTCCCGATCCGGCCCACGGGCTCCGCTGGCCCCTCGTGGTCCGGCACCCACGGGACCGGGAGATGCCCAGCGTCTGGATCTTCACCGACCCGGACGAAGCCCGGCGGGCCCTGGAGCCCCTCACGGCGGACGTGGAGACCCTGGAGCTGTCGGGTCTCGAGGCGTTCCGGTGGATCTGGGCCGTGCCCACGCCGGTCCGGGAAGTCGTCATCGACCTCTACCCCGACTCCCCACCCCCTTTCTTCGTCCCCGACACCTGGATGCTCGGGGCCCTCTACCCCCACTTCATGGAGTGCCCGGACCTTGGCCGGGTGGACAAGGTGCCCCTCTCCGAGATCGGCGCCCTTCCCGGCGCCCGGGGAACCAAGCCGGAGTGTGTGCGAGCGCTGGTCGAGGGATGGGCGGACCTCGAGCGGTCCGGTGGCGGCCCCACCGAGACGGTGCGCCATGCGGGGGATCGGTACCTCCCGGTGATCACCTCGCCGGAGAGGAGAGGCGCGACCGCGGGCGCCCGTGGCTTCGAGCCTCTCCCGGAATCCGACCCTCCTTTCAGGAGCTGGCTGACGGAGTCGGTGGGTGTCTCGGGCGTCGTCCTGGACCCGGACGGCCCTCACCCCCTGATCCTGGATCACACGGACCTCGCCGTCCTCGCCCTCTGGAGCGAGACCGGACGGCAGCCCGACGGAACCGCGCTGGCCGAGCTGGTCGAGGAGCTGCGAGAAGAGCTCGGCGCCGGAATCGCGGGCCGGATCCTGGCCGACTGGCCCCGCTACTTCTGGACCCTCCAGGCCGGAGGGAGCGGCGTAGCGGCAGGCGAGGAAGCCGGGACCGACGGGGGGACCCGCGCCATGACCCTTCCGGAGCGGGACACCTGCCCCGTCTTCACCAGCGAAGAGAAGATCCGAAGATTCCTGGAGGAGTGTCGGAACCGGGAGCTGGTGGGTCCGGGAATGCAAGCCCTCGTGTACCTCTCGGGATGGGCCTTCAACGTCTTTCGGGAGATCCACGTGCGCTACCGCGAGGGCGGATGGCTGAATCCGGACACCGCACCCCCGGACGAGGGGATGGAGATTGGCACCGACATGGTCCGATCCAGCCTGGCCCGGATCGAGTGGCGGCTCCAGCCCCGGGTCCCCGGCTTTCTGGCGAATCCTTGAGATCGAGCCCATTCTGAAGATCGAGCCGCCCCGGGAGGTGAGCGTGATCCCGGGACCCGATCTCGATCCTCCACCCCGGAGCGTGACGATGCGGCGCCGATCCTCGTCCCCTCGGTCATCCTCGCGCCGGTCTGCTCCCGTCCGCGACACGTGTCTCGTCGTGGCCGCGGCCCTCTTCGGCGCCGTCTCGTGCACGGACCCGAACGAAGGATCCTCGCCTGCCCTGGACGCAGTGGACGTCACGGACGAGGTCCTGGCGAACGCGGCCTCGTACGAAGGCCAGTGGCTCACCCACGGGCGGACGTATTCGGAGCAGCGCTTCAGCCCCCTCAGCCGGATCGACGCCGACAACGTGCAGGATCTCGGGCTGGCCTGGTCCTTCGACACGGGCCTGGACCGGGGTCACGAGGCGACCCCCATCATGGTCGGGGAGACCCTGTATACGACGGGGAGCTGGTCGGTGGTCTTCGCCCTCGACGCGCGGACCGGAGAGCTCCTCTGGCAGTGGGATCCGGAGGTCGATCGGTCGTGGGCGCCACGGGCTTGCTGCGACGTGGTGAACCGGGGCGTGGCCGTGTACGAGGGGAAGGTCTTCGTCGGTGTCCTGGACGGACGGCTGGCGGCCCTGGACGCTTCCACGGGAGAGCTCCTCTGGGAGACGGTGACGGTAGACCAGAGCCTCCCCTACACCATCACGGGGGCGCCGCGGGTGGTGGACGGAAAGGTCGTCATCGGGAACGGGGGAGCCAAATACGGAGTCCGCGGCTACATCTCTGCCTACGACCCGGACAGCGGCGAGAGGATCTGGCGCACCTACACCGTGCCCGGGAACCCCGACGAGGGCTTCG
>JBKHJU010000221.1:0-4564 GCA_046537985.1 Longimicrobiales bacterium | reverse complement strand
GGGCGTGCTCGAGGCCGCTCGGGACCGAGGCGCCCACGTGCGGCTGGTTGCGGACCCGGAAGAGGCGGTGGAGGGCGCCCGGGTCGTGACCACCGACGTCTGGGCCTCCATGGGCCAGGAGGCGGAGCAGGCGGTCCGCCTGCGGGCCTTTCAGGGCTATCAGGTCGACGAGGCTCTCATCTCGCGTGCCGCCGACGACGCGATCTTCCTCCACTGCCTCCCGGCCCACCGGGGCGAGGAAGTCACGGAGGAGGTCCTGGAGGGGGGGCGATCCCGTGTCTTCCGGGAGGCCGAGAATCGACTTCACGCCCAGAAGGCCCTCCTGATCCGGCTGATGGGCTCCTCGACCCGGTGACGACGAGTGCGCCACGGGACATGGACCGTGCTCCCGATGATCCTCGTCGCGAACGGTAGCGCATCCGCATGACCGAGCCCTCGAGGGAACGCCTCCGGACGACTCCCCTCCACGGAAGGCACGTGGAGCTCGGCGGCACGATGGTTCCCTTCGCGGGGTGGGAGATGCCGATCCAGTACGGGGCCGGGATCCGGGCGGAGCATCGGGCGGTCCGGACCCGGGCCGGCCTCTTCGACGTCTCCCACATGGGCGAGGTGGAGCTCCGGGGGCCCGAGGCCCTTCCGTTCCTCCGCCACCTGGCCGTGAACGATGCATCCCGCCTCGACGAGGGCCAGGCCCAGTACTCGGCTCTCTGTCGCCCGGACGGAGGCGTCCTGGACGACCTCGTCGTCTACCGCTTTCCGGACCGCTACATGCTCGTGGTGAACGCCGCAAATCGGGAAACGGACCTCGAGTGGATCCGTGAGCACGCCGACGACTTCCGCGTCGAGGTGGAGGACCGCTCGGAGCGGACGGCCCTGCTGGCCCTCCAGGGGCCCCGGGCGGAGGTGGTCCTGGATCTTCTCACCGACATGGATCTGGACGCCATCGCGTACTACCGCTTCTCGGTCGGCCCGGTGGCCGGGGTGGAGACCGTCGTGAGCCGGACCGGGTACACGGGTGAGGACGGATTCGAGCTGTACGTCACCGCCGAGGATGGTCCCGGACTGTGGGACGCCGTCATGGACGCGGGGACCGAGCACGACGTCCTGCCCGCAGGGCTCGGCGCCCGGGACTCCCTCCGCCTCGAGATGGGGTACGCCCTCCACGGCCAGGATGTGGACGAGCAGCACACGCCGCTGGAGGCGGGTTTGGGATGGATCGTCAAGCTCGACGACGGCCGGTCCTTCATCGGCAGCGACGTCCTCCGGCGGCAGAAGTCGGACGGGGTGCAACGGAAGCTCGTGGGGATCGGACTCGAGGAGCGTGGCTTTCCGCGGCCCGGCTACGAGATCGTGTCGCGGGGGGGCGAAGGTGAGGGCGGATCCGCCGGCGAGGATCGACAGGCCGAGCGGGGTCGTGTCCTGGGCACGGTCACCAGCGGCACGGTGAGCCCCACCCTGGAGCGAGGGATCGCTCTGGGCTACGTCCCCGCCCGACACGCCCCGGTGGGCACCGAGCTGGCCATCCGGATCCGGGATCGGGACGTACCCGGCCGGGTGGAGGAGCTGCCCTTCTACACCGACGGATCGATAAGGCGATGAGGGGCCACCGAGGGCGGATTGACCAGGACGAGCCCGCAGTGAGGGACGACGGGTGAGAGGGGATCGACCGATCCGCGTCGGAATCCTGACGGTCAGCGATGCAGCGTCCCGGGGGGTGCGCGAGGACACCAGCGGCCGGGCGATCCGGGACTGGTGTCTCGAGCGGGAGTACGAGGTGCCAGTGTCGGACACCGTCTCCGACGACACGGAGCGGATCGTGGAGCGGCTGATCGCCTGGTGCGATTCGGGAGAGGTGGACGCGGTGCTCACGACGGGAGGGACCGGCTTCGCGCCACGGGACGTGACCCCCGAGGCCACCCGAAGCGTCCTCCATCGCCTGGCACCGGGAATCGCGGGGGCTCTCCGGGACGCGGGGAAGAAGAAGACTCGATACGCTGTCCTGTCCAGGGGCGTCGCCGGAAGCCGGGGGCGGGTCTTCGTGGCCAACCTTCCGGGAAGCCCCGGGGGTGTGAAGGACGGGCTCCACACGCTGGAGCCCTTGCTGGAGCACATCGTCGCCCTCCTGCGCGAGGACGATCCGAGTCACGAGGCGGACGAGTGAACGAAGGCGTCATCCTGGTATCGACCCACGACCTCCGAACGGCGGGGGATCTTCGCTCGGCCTTCCGGGAGGAGGGGTACGAGGTGGAGCTGGTGACACCGGGAGAGGAGCTCTCCAGCTTCGACGCCGCCGTTCTGCTCATCCTGACCGGAGGACTCGAAGGCGACGCCGCTGCCGAGATGTCGGCGACGGCCCGCGAGGATCTCCACGTTCCCGTCTTCGGCGTGGCCGAGAAGAAGGAGGAGGGATGGCGTCGTCTCGTCCACGAGCTCGATCTCGGCGAAATCTTCTTCGGTCCGGTGGACCCGGACGAGATCCTTCTTCTGGGACGCACGCTGATCGAGCGACGGCGTCTCCGGGAGGTCACGGGGATCGTGGGAGAGACGGAGGTGATGCAGGAGGTCATGGAGCGGGTGGTGCAGATCGCTCCGGTCAGATCCACGGTCCTGGTCACGGGGGAGTCGGGGACGGGAAAGGAGCTGGTGGCCCGGGGCATCCACGCTCTGTCGCCTCGACGTCACAAGTCCTTCATCGCCGTGAACGTGGCGGCCCTCTCCGAGACCCTCCTGGAGAGCGAGCTCTTCGGTCACGAGAAAGGGGCCTTCACCGGTGCGGTGGACACCCGGAAGGGCTTCTTCGAGCTCGCCGGCGGAGGCACCATCTTCCTGGACGAGATCGGCGAGATGCCCCTGGCTACCCAGACCAAGCTCCTCCGGGTCCTGGAGCAGAAGGAGTTCCTGCGGGTGGGGGGAGAGAAGCCAATCCGGGTCGACGTCCGGATCGTGACTGCCACGAATCAGGACCTGAAGCAGCTCGTGGCAATCGGGGAGTTCCGACGGGATCTCTACTACCGCTTGAACGTGCTCCACATCGGGCTTCCACCCCTTCGGGAGCGGCGGGAGGACATCCCGCTCCTGGTGGACGCGTTCATCGAGGAGATCAGCCGAAGCCACGACCGGGAGTTCGCGGGCATCTCCGACGACGCCATGGAGATCCTCGAGCAGTACCACTGGCCGGGAAACGTCCGGGAGCTCAGGAATCTGGTGGAGAGCATGGTGGTCCTCTCACCCGGTCGGGAGATCGAGCCCTCGGACATCCCCGACGAGATCCGTCATCCGGAGAGGAGCCCCAGCCTCCTTCCGGCGACGGTCTCGGGGGCTCCGATGCTCCCGCGTCGGGCTCGCCGCCGAGAGGAAGGAGGGGAAGAAGTCGAGAGAGAGGAGGCACGGTCGGGGTCGGCGGGGCCGTTGGCCGTGGGTCGGGAGCAGCGCCACGGGGTCGACGAGGAAGGTGTGACCGCCCGGGACTACCGTCCCGAGCTCGAGTTCATCTTCCGGACCCTCATGGAGCTCCGCATGGACGTCACGGATCTCCAGAGGGAATTCGAGGCGTACAAGAAGGAGGTCCCACCTCTGGGTCGGGCCATGCGGGAGATCAGCGCGCCGGAAGGCCACGATGATTACGAGATCCGGGTCGTTCGGCAGCCCGGGAAGGCCGACGAGTACGAGGTAGGACCGCTCGGGACGAGGGGGGAGGGCGGTGCGCAGATGGAGGAGCGGGAGCCCGGGACGGGCGACCCGTCGAGACGTGGACGGGTGGAGCTGGAGGCCGAGGACGGGGGAGGCCGGGGCGAACGCGAAGTCACCGCGGACGGTGCGCATGCTGTCGAGGAAGGACGAGCTGCCACCGAGGACGGGGGCTCCGTCGTGTATCGCCCGGGGATGACCATGGAGGACGTGGAGCGGGAGGCCATCCTGGCCGCCCTCGAGGAGGTGGAGGGGAACCGGCGTCAGGCCGCCGAGCTCCTGGAGATCGGCGAGCGAACCCTCTACCGGAAGATTCGGAAGTACGACCTTGACGTCTGATCGGATCTCTTCACGGCATCGATCGGGCGCGGGCGAGGATCCGGGCCCTCTCGGCCTGCACATCCTGGAGGATTCGCTCCCAGCCGCCGGCGCTCACGTCCTGGTACTCCGCCACCAGGTCCTGCTCCAGATCCAGTCCCGAGTCGTACGCGTAGACGGCCATCTGGGTCTCTTCCTGGGCGAGCCTCTGCCGTCCCCATCCGGGCGTGACGGGGCGGATGCCCCGGGGCCGGAACCGCAGCCCCCGATTCAGCAGATGGACGTCCTCGGGCTCGTAGGCAACCTCCTGCTCGTAGCTGAAGAAGGAGACGAGGAAGAGGTCCGGCTCCACGATCCCGGTCGTCCGGACGAGCACCGGACGGGTTCCCTCCCGAAGGCCCCTGAGACGCTCCCACGTGTCGCTGGCCAGGACCCGGATGACAGCCGGATCCAGGGGCGTCACCTTGATGAGGAGGTCCTGGCTCCGGAGTCTCAGGGTCACCGCGTCCTGGCGAAGCGTCCCGTATCCGGGGGGGATGAGGCCGGGATCGTCCTCGGC
>JBKHJU010000220.1:0-4569 GCA_046537985.1 Longimicrobiales bacterium | reverse complement strand
TTGAGTATCAGAACGGGAATGCGCCAGGCGGACTCGGCCTCGCGGTGGTCGGCGCAGTGCTTCTGGCGGTCTTCGCGGTGTCAGCGGTGGGAGGAATCGGCGAGATGCAGGCCGGCCTGGTGGAGGTGTACGGCTCCAGGGACGCGGCCCTCGGGCTGTTCCCCCGGGAGGGGGCGAGCTGGATGCCGGCTCTCACCTTCGCCGTGTATCTGGGCGTGAACTGGTGGGCGTCGTGGTACCCGGGCGCCGAGCCCGGCGGCGGCGGATACGTGGCGCAGCGCATCTTCTCGTCCCGTTCCGAGCAGGACGGCATCCTGGCCACCCTCTGGTTCAATATCGCCCACTACGCCGTCCGGCCCTGGCCCTGGATCATCGTGGCCCTGGCCACCACTCTCCTCTACCCGGGGATGGAAAACCCGCGGGAGGGATACGTCCGGGCCATCATGGACCTCCTACCCGCCGGCCTCACCGGGGTCGTGCTCGCGGGGATGGTGGCGGCGTACATGTCCACCATCTCCACCCAGCTCAACTGGGGGGCGAGCTATCTCGTGGGGGACCTCTACCGACGCTTCGTCCGTCCCGAGGCCTCCGAGGAGCACCTCGTGCGGATCTCCCGGCTCGCCACCGGGGTCCTCATCGTGGCCTCCCTCGTCGTCACCCGGTTCCAGACCAGCATCGAGGGCTCCTGGCGCTTCCTCCTGGCCATCGGGGCCGGGACGGGCCTCGTCCTGATCCTCCGATGGTACTGGTGGCGCATCAACGCCTGGTCCGAGATCTCGGCCATGATCGCGTCGCTGGTCGTGAGCCTCTGGCTCTGGTTCGGGGCGGGGTTGAACCCCGACGACCCCGTCCAGTGGGCGTGGATCATGCTGGCCACGGTGGCTGTCTCCACGGTCGTGTGGCTCGGGATCACCTGGCTGACCGCTCCGGAGGACGACGAAGTCCTCGAGACCTTCTACGTGCGGGTGCGCCCCGGTGGGCCGGGCTGGAGGCGGATCTCCGAGGCGACGGGGCACGGCCGGGAGTCCATGGCCGGCGGGCCCCTGAACTGGACCAACTGGGTGGCAGGGGTCACCAGCGTCTACGCCACCCTTTTCGGCACCGGGCGCCTCATCTTCGGCGAGTGGGGATCGGCCGCCCTCTTCCTGGGCCTCGCCGCCATATCGTTCGCCTGGATCGGCTGGAACATGAGGCGGGGTGAGAGGGCGGAGGAGACGCGGATGGGCGGATGGCCGACCGCGCCGTCGTCCGGGAGCACGGGCGGGCCGCCGCAGCGTCCGAACGACCCGGCCCACGACGGGCCGCACGGTCGCGAACCGGAGGAGGCGAGGCCGAGCTCGTGACCCAGTTCACCTTTCTCGATGCGCTCGTTCTCGTGGCCTACCTGGCCGGCGTGACGGCGTGGGGCGCCTGGCTGGGCCGGGGCCAGCGGGGCGGGCGGGACTACTTCCTCGGAAACCGGGAGCTGCCCTGGGGGGCGGTCATGCTCTCGGTGGTCGCCACGGAGACGAGCACCCTGACCTTTCTCAGCATCCCGGGGGTGGCGTATCTGGGAACGCTGGCGTTCCTCCAGCTCACCCTGGGCTACCTCCTGGGGAGGATCGTCGTCTCCGTCGTCCTCCTTCCCGCATACTACCGGGGGGAGCTGGCCACGGCGTACGCCCTTCTGGAGGATCGGTTCGGCACCGGCACCCGGCGTTTCACGTCGGGCATCTTCATGGTGACCCGCCTCATGGCCGACTCGGTGCGCCTCTTCGCCACGGCCATCCCCCTGGCTCTGGTCACCGGCTGGCCGTATCCCGCCTCCATCGCCGTCATCGGGATCCTCACCCTGATCTACACCTACTTCGGGGGAATCCGGGCCGTGGTCTGGGTCGACGCGGTGCAGCTGGGACTCTACATGGTCGGAGGATTCCTGGCCCTGGTGGCCCTCCAGTCCCTGGTCCCCGGCGGATGGTTCACCATCCTCACCGACGCCGGCGCCGCTGGGAAGCTCCAGATCCTGGACTTTTCCGGCGACCTCTCCGTGCCGTACACCATCTGGGCAGGGATCGTCGGCGGAGCCTTCCTCACCATGGGTTCCCACGGGACGGATCAGCTCATCGTTCAGCGCCTCCTGACGTGCAAGGACCTCCGGGCCAGCCAGAAGGCCCTGATCTGGAGCGGCTTCGCCGTCATCGTCCAGTTCTTCCTCTTTCTCGTGGTGGGGCTGGGACTCTGGCGCTACTACCAGGGTCGGGCCTTTCCTCTATCCGACGAGATCTTCGCCCGCTTCATCGTCGAGGCTCTTCCGCCGGGGATCACGGGCCTCCTCATCGCCGGAATATTCGCCGCCGCCATGTCCTCCCTCTCGTCCTCCATCAACTCCCTGGCGTCGGCGTCGGCCTACGACTTCTGGGGACCCCTCGTGGGGACGGACGACGACGAGCGCATCCTACGGGCCGGGCGGGTCTTCACCCTACTCTGGGCCGGGGCCCTCATTCTCGGGGCCATCGTCTTCATCCCCCTGGGGCAGGGGGCGGCCGCCGTGGAGGTGGCCCTGGGCATCGCTTCCCTCGTATACGGCGGGTTGCTCGGGGCCTTCTTCCTGGGAATCGCGGCCCCCCGGGCGGGCTCGGTGGGAGCCGTCACCGGGATGATCGTGGGCATCGGCACGGTCACCGTCATCTGGACCGTCGCCCGGACCGAAGTGGCGTGGCCCTGGTTCGTCCTCGTCGGCACCGTGGTGACCCTGGTCGTGGGTTGGGGAGTGGGGAAGACGGCCGGGAGGAGCCCGGGCCCCGACGACGAAGCTCGTGGGCACGGTGAGCCGGCCGTCGGGAGCGGACGCCCCGCCGGAGAGAGCGGCGAGTCCTCGACGTCGGGGCCGTGAAGCTCGTCGCCGGGGTCGACGGGGGCGGCACGGGGACCCGGGCCCTCGTCCTCGACGGCGAGGGGGTGGAGAGGGGTCGGGGCGAAGGCCCCCCCGGGCTCATGACGCGGATGGACCTGAGCGCTGCTGCGGAGACGGTGGCCGATGCCGTGGAGGTCGCCGTGAGTTCCGCCGCCGGTGCGGCCCGGAAGGGCTCGTCGCAGGAGGGGGCGGAGGCACGCTCGAAAAGGGCAGTGGCTTCCGGCGGCCCGGGGTTGGAGACGGGGGGATTTCGACTCGCCCACCTCTGCGCCGGCGTGGCCGGTGCCGGGAGCGAGGACGCGAGAGCTGCCGTCCGGGCCGCCCTGGAGGACCGCGACCTCGCCGAGAGGGTCACCGTCACGACGGACGTCGATGTCGCCCTCCGGGACGCGTTCCCGGCTGGTCGGCCCGGCATCCTTCTCGTGGCTGGAACCGGATCCATGGCCCTGGGCCGCAGTTCCGACGGTGCGGTGGTTCGATCCGGTGGCTGGGGCGCCCTCCTGGACGACGCCGGGAGCGGGTACCGGATCGCTCTGGAGGCGCTGGGAGCCCTCCTTCGGTCCCACGACGGTCGAGCGCCCGAGACCGCGCTGACCGAGCCTCTTCTGGCGGCCATGGACGCGTCCCGGCCCGAGGATCTGGTCACCGCGGCCGATCGAGCATCGAAGGCTCGGATCGCCGGCGTCGCCCCCCGGGTCGTTCGAGCGGCGGAGGAGGGAGATTCCGTGGCCCTCGGGATCCGGGACCGGGCCGTTCGGGAGCTCCTGGCCCTCGTGGAAGCCGTGTCCGCCGGTCTCCAGAGGGGTCGCCACCGGGACCCCGCATCGGAGGACGGATCCGTCCCTCCGGTCGCTCTCCACGGCGGCCTGATCGCTCCGAATCGGCCTCTTCACCGGGCAGTGAGAGACGCCCTCGAGGGACTCGGATATCGAGTGACGGATCGCACGGTGGTTCCGGCCCGGGGAGCTGCCCGGATGGCGCTCGAAGCGGCCGAGGGTTCGTAGGGCTCCTTCCCGTCGAAGCTGGCGTGGGATCCGATTCGTGCCGATCCGACGGGCACGAACCTCTGCGACGACATCCTTTCCCTTTCCATCTCCCGGTGAAACGTTGGTAGTGTGGAAACATGTGTTTTTGGGGTCCCCCGGATGTCGGCCCTCGGGCCGGAACCGACGCAAGGAGCGGATGATGAGGTCGTTGAAGACGATGATCGCGCTGTTGGGAATTGGCTTCGCGCTGAGTGTGGGAGCGTGTACGGTGTACGTGGTCCCGGCCGAGGAGAGCGACGAGACCTCGGAGACGCCGGTCGAAGCGGACGAGGAAGGTTCTGCGGAGCCCGCAGAGACGGAGGATTCCAACCGGCCTTCGGAACGAGAGGTGCGGAGACGAGGTGACGCGGCGGCCCGGGACAGCGCCGCGGCCCAGGCCGAGCGTGAAGACCGGGTGCGAGAGGAGGCCGAGAGCCGGGCCCGAGCCGAGGCGGAACGGGAAGCCGCCGAGCGGGAGGCACGCCTCCAGGCCGAGAGAGAAGCGGCCGCGCGTGAAGCTCGTATGCAAGCCGAGCGGGAGGCAGCCGAGCGGGAGGCAGCCGAGGCAGCGGAGCGCGAGGAGCGCCTGGCCGCGGAAGAGGCGGAAGAGGAAGAAAGGGACGGGCGCGACGATCGGGCCAGGGCGAGAGA
>JBKHJU010000219.1:0-4583 GCA_046537985.1 Longimicrobiales bacterium | reverse complement strand
GCCCGGACGAGGGCCGTGCCTGTGTTGTTAGCCATAGTAGGGGTCTCCTTCCTTTGCGAGGCGAGCGACGGCCAAGGCGATCCGGTCGAGGTCGGTCCAGGCGCCGCCGTTGCCGTACTCGGTGATTTCCGATGCGTTCTCCGCGTAGACCAGCCGGGTGAGGCCGTCCAGGCGGGCGACCACGAGGTCCATTGTGTCCAACTCCTCCGGGTCAAGGGGTGCGCCATCCTCCACCAGGACCCGAAGCGTGGCCACCTCCCCCTGGAGCTGGTCCACCAGCGCCGAGGCGCGGAGCGCCACGGAGGCGATAGCAGCAGCGTCGGCGGGCGTCACGGCGCCCCCTTCAAGACGTAGATGCGGAACCAGTCGTAGGGGCTCCCTTCGACCAGGAACTCCTCGAGCTCGAGCCCGGCGTGCTCGGCCAGGGCCTTCGCTGTGTCCTTCCAACTCGTGCGACCCTCCCGACGCTGGAGGTAGGCCCGGATCCCGGCGCCCTCGGCCGCGCCGTAGCCCGGCATCATCTCCCGGACCTGTTCCTTCGCCTCGTCGCGGATGGCCTGGGCCTCCTTGTAGATCATCTCCGCCTCGGCGTACTCGCGGGCGGCGTCCTCCCAGTCGGCGCCGCTGACCTGGACGACCTCGCCCTCGACGTCCGGGAGCTTGAGCTCCTCCGGCTCCCGCTCCGGCGGGCGGGTGTCTGTGATGACGTACTTCTCCCACCACTCGCCGGCCTCGTTGACGATCCGCTCCTGGAGCTCCAAGTCCGCCGGCACGTCGAACGCCAGGTCCCGGAAGCTGTCGGCGTGCAGGAGCCCGAAGCTGGTCGCCGGGTAGCCGAACGTCCACGCCTCGAGCTGGCCCTGGAGGATCATGTACGGCCGCAGCCCCTTCCGGCGGACCTCGCTGAACACCTGGTAGCCCGGGACCTTGAGCTCGCCCACGAGCGTCTCCTCGGTGTGCCAGTCGCCCTCCCCGGTTCCGGCGATGACCTGGCGGTCGGCGCTGGCGTGCAGGTACGGGTGGCCGTCCCGCCGGCGGAGGCCCACCCTCCGCGTCTTGCGGCCGGTGCGGGCCTCGTACCGCTCGGCGGCGACGTCCTCGAGCACCTGGCCCTTGAGCATGATGAGGGACTGGTCGGGCCCGTCGCTCCGGCCCGTCTTTTCCTCCCACAGCTCTTGCTCCGTCTTGAACGGGTGCTGGCCGAAGATGGCCGCGACCTCGCTCCCTCCGATGGACTTCGTGCGCTCCTCGAGCCACGCCTCGCGGTCGTGGTATGAGGCTACGGGTCCTGCGGTCTCCTCACCCATGCTAGTACCCCCTTGCGGCGGCCTCGTCGTTCAAGGCCCGGTAACAGTCGGCCACCTCGTCCTGGGCGGACTCGATGGCGCTCTCCTCGATTTCGTTGAGGACAGCCCTGTGGTCACAACCATACGCCATGTGTGTGACCTCGAGGCGCTCCCCTTCGACCTCCTGGACGGTCGCCCTCCAGACGCTCGCGCACTCCGGGCAGTCCACCTCGACGTCCGTGGCCCAGGCGCCGGAGTGGCGGCCCTCGCCATTGAAGCCCAGGACGATCATCGCGTCCACGGCCGCCCGCGCTCCGATGGTGGCGGTCAGGAGCCCGCCCATCCGCTTGATGAAGGCGTCGTCGGAGGGGATGACGCGCACTGGGACGTCGTTCGGCGTCACCTTCTCCACGCTCACGATTCCCAGGCCCATCCGGTTCGCTCCCGGGTCCAGCCAGGCGTTGAACGGGAGCCGAGGGTCCACCCGGAGCTCCTCGGCCTTGTGTTTCGATCCGTTGGTCTGTACCATTCTATCGCTCTCCTTGGTTGCGAGAAGTGCCCCGGGTCGGCCTCACCCACCGGCCCGGGGCGTGGTGCATCTAGCCCTCACCCTCCGCCACGGCCTCCTTCACCGGGAGGTTCCGGTCCAGCCACTCCCGGGTGGTCCCCAGGTGCTCGACCAGGGCGTCCCTGTGTCGGTTGTACGGGTACTGGACGGACCCGGAGAGGATGGCGCTGATGACGTCCGGGCGCAGGTCGTCGTAGAGCTCGCAGAAGTCCACGATGCTCATGCCGAGGGCGGCCCTCACCGCCGCTCCGGGCTCGATCCCGGCCGCTACCGCTATCTCGACTGGCACTCCAGCCATCGCCTGGCCTCCTCCGGTTGTTGGTTCCCATAAGGTAATCGGTGGCCATTCCGAGGTCAACCAGGTTCTTCGAGGCCCCGGGCCATAAGGTACTTGACAGCCACGGGACCCCCTGGTTACACTCATTGTGGTGGCAGTGGACGCACTCCAGCGAAGGGAGCTCGAGATGACAGACGCCTGGTGGCCGGTGCCGTGCCCTCGGGACTACTGCGGAGCTGACGTCGGGGAGCCCTGCCGGAGCTCGATGGGGAACATCACGATGACCCACGTTCCCCGGAAGGACCTGGCGGAGAAGAAGGGGCTCAAGTGCAAGTCGCTCTCGAAGAAGGAGCTGGCGGAGCTCAAGAAGCTGGACAAGGCCAAGAAGGCCCGGAAGGCGCCAGCCCAGCTCAACCTCTAGTGACCCGAAACGGCGCGATACTACCCATGAACGGACTCCGTGAACACAACCCTTGACACCATAAGGAACCTGACATTATACTTCGGTGCAGGACGGAAGGGACCCCAACCAAGGAGAGAGAGATGGCCGAGACGACGGAAGCCACGACCTACCGGGTCCGGGGCACCACGACCTACCGGGTCCAGAGCACCGAGTTGATCCACGGGCCCGGGATGCTGGCCTGGCTTCGGAACCTCTACCGGACCCAGGCCAAGGAGGCCATCAAGGCCTTTGCCGCCGCGCTTCCGATGATACCCCTGGGGCTCGCGGTCCTCTACCTCGAGGGGCTGGTCGAGCCTGTGCTCGAGGACGGCGGCAAGACCGCCGCGCTGACCCTGCCCGAGGACGGAGGGGTCGCCACGATGCTCGATGCGCACATTCTCGGGACCACCTACAACAAGGAGAAGTGACCATGACGGAAGCCAGGGAGATGGCCCGGACGATCCGGGAGTCGCACGGCTACCCCCGCCACCTCCGGCCAGCCGAGGTCGCCAAGCTGATCCGGCCCCGGCTCAAGAAGGTGTTCCCCGGCACCAAGTTTTCGGTGCGGACCGAGACCTACTCCGGCGGCGCCTCGATCAACGTCCAGTGGACGGACGGCCCGAGCGAGGACGCGGTGCGGGAGGTGGTCGGCGCCTTCCAGGGCGCCCGGTTCGACGGGATGATCGACCTCGGGTACAGCGTGGACCACTGGCTCCTCCCGGACGGGACGGTGCAGGTAGCCATCGACCGGGGCACGGAGGACAGCCGGGGGACCCGGCCGGCCCACTCCACGGCCAAGCCCCACGAGGACGCGGAGCTGGTGAGCTTCGGCACCCTCTACGTCAGCCCCTCCCGGACGGTCTCGCCGGCCCTGGCCCGGAAGGTCCTGGCCAAGCTGGCGGAGCGGTGGGGCTTCGAGGCGCCCGAGGTCGAGGAGGGGTACCGGGGCGGCTGGCGGTTCGTTGACCCCTCGGCCTCCAACCTCCGGGTCGGCGGCGAGTACCTCACCGACCTGTACTGGCGGGAGGTCAAGGGCCTCAACGAGGAGGAGGCGTGATGGACACGACGACCTACTACCCGAACGCCGAGATGGCGCGGGACCACCTCTACCGGAAGGGCTACGAGTTTACCGAGGCCCACTTTGACGAGGAGGGCTTCTGGCGCGGGGACGCCTTCGACCGGCCGGACGGGGCCCGGGCCGCCGTGGAGCCCACGGCGGAGGCCCCGAAGGTCCTCGTCACTCTCATCCCGGGAGTGTGACAATGGCCTATATCGAGAACCTCAAGGCCCCGGAGGGCCGGCGGATCCGGCGGATGACGGAAGCGTGCGAGGCGGCGGTGCGGGACGTCGAGCGGGGGATCCTCTCCCGCGAGGCGGCGGAGGAGGCCCTCAACGCCCTCGGGTGGGAGGTGGCCGACTTCGGGACGCCGACCGACGAGGACGCGGTGGCGAAACTCTGGAAGCGGATGGAGGCGCTCTGATGACGCACCACGAGAAGGAGCTCAAGGCCCTGGAGGGCCGGAAGATCGAGCAGGTGGTCCGGATCGACGGGAAGCTCTGCGGCTGGTACGAGCCGGCCCTGGCGCTCCTCCTGGACGACGGGACCCTGCTCACGCCCCTGCGGGACCCCGAGGGCAACGGCCCCGGGTTCCTGGAGGTGCAGGCCGCGAACGCAACCGAGGAGGCATGATGCACGAGACAGCCATGAAGCCGATAGAGATCGACGGCAGGACCTACAGCGTGGAGACGGTGGTCAAGGTGGACCTCGAGGAGCTCAAGAAGGACCGGGCCGAACGGACCCAGGCGCTCCTCGACGCCTACGCCGGGGACGTCGAGGAGTGGGGCAAGCTGTGGGGCCTCCTCATGGCGGACACGCTTCTCAAGCCCGGTGGGGCGGCCTACGAGGCGCTCCGGGCGCTGTTCGACCCAGAGATGGTCGCCGGGCGGCTGGACGAGCTCCGGGTCGAGATGCTGGCCAAGGTCCGGTCCAAGTACCTCGAGGACGAGCCC
>JBKHJU010000218.1:0-4605 GCA_046537985.1 Longimicrobiales bacterium | reverse complement strand
GAGCTCCCCCAGCCCCTCCAGGTGAAGCTCCTGCGGGTCCTCCAGGAAGGGGAGTTCCGCCGGGTGGGTGACACGGCCACCCGGACCACCGACGTGCGGATCATCGCCGCCACGAACAAGGACCTTGCGAAGGCCGTCGCGGAAGGGGAGTTCCGGGAGGACCTCTACTATCGCCTCGCGGTGGTCCCCATCCACCTACCTCCGCTGCGGGACCGGGCCGAGGAGATCCCCGAGCTGGTCCACCATCTCGTGGAGCGCCACAGCCGCCGGCTCGGCGTGGAGGTGGAGAAGATCGAGCCCGACGCCATGGAGATCCTCCTGGAATACCCCTGGCCCGGAAACGTCCGGGAGCTGGAGAACGTCCTCGAGCGGGCCATGGTCCTCACCGAGGACGGCACGATTCGCATCGAAGATCTGCCGGAAAACGTCCGGGACCCCGAGGTCGAGATCCCCGACGAGGATCTCGAGGGCGGGGACCTTTCCGTGAAGAGGCGTTCAGCCGAGCTGGAGCGGACCTTGATCCAGAAGGCCCTCGAGCGCACCGGCGGCAACCGGACGAAGGCCGCCGAGCTCCTCGACCTCAGCCCCCGGGCCCTCCGGTACAAGATCAAGGACTACGACCTGGAGGACTGACGGCGGGCCCACCGCCTGAGCGGTTCTTTCCCTGGGGGGCGATGGTCCGATCCGACCATGCCGGCGCCCGGTTCCTCGCGCCATCATTTCCGACATGGCTACCACGGCACCTTTATGGACGCGCTACGGGCGCTCGTGCTCTCGGCGCTCGGGCTACACGTTCGTCGAGACGATGCTGGTGCTGGGCTTCCTGGGGGTCTCCCTGGCCACGGCCGTGCCCCGCTTCCAGGACGCCCGGGACCGGATCGCCGTCCGCGCCGCCCGGGAGGCGGTGATCGGTTTCCTGTCCCGGGCACGGTATCACGCGGTTCTCCGGGGCGGCGCGGAGGTCCTCGTTTCGGAGCCCTCGCAGACGGTGGCCCTCACCTCGGCCGCCGGAGTGGTCGAGACCCTTCATCTCTCCCGCGACTACGGGGTCGAGCTGGCCATCGAGGGTGGTACCACGGAGGTCGGCCTCCGCTTCGACGGTCTGGGACTCGGACGGGTCACGAGTCGGACTTTCCTGTTCAGGCGAGGGACCGCTGTCTCCCGGGTGGTCCTCTCCTCGTACGGACGGGCGAGGCGGGCGTCATGAGGTACGGCTTCACCCTGACCGAGGTGGTCGCGGCCCTGTTCGTCTTCGAGCTCGGGCTCCTGGGGGTGGCGGCCCTGGCCCTCCAGGCCCACGGCCTGCTCGCCGATGCGTCCCTCCGGTCCCGGGCGGTGGCGGCGGCCCAGGAGGTGGCCGATTCGCTGTCGGTCTCCGGGGCCGGCGGCGAAGGAGGGAGGGCCTTCGCCGGAGGATCGGTCTCCTGGACCGTCGGTGGGGCCTCGGGCGGGGGAAGGGGCCGCCGAGCCCTGCGTGAGGTCTCCATCAGGGCGACCGAGCCGGGTGGGGACCGGATCTTCAGCGTTCGGGTCGTGGTTCCCGAGGCGGGTCCGTCGGGGGCTCCATGAAGGAGGGCTTCGCGTTCATGCGAGGGGGGTTCACGTTCGTGGAGGTTCTCCTGGCCCTGACCCTTTCGTTCCTCCTCGCCGCCGGATCCTGGTCCCTGGTCCTGGTCCACTCCCGGGGGTCGGTAGAGGCGGCCGCCACCGCCGACCGACTGGATGCCGCTCGAATCGTCCGGGGCGTCGTGGCCAGCGAGCTCCACAGCGGACTCGAAGGCCGGGACTGGAGCGTCTTTGGTCCGGACTCGGTGGTGATGAGGGCGTTTCGTGGAGTGGCTGTCCCATGTGGCACGCCGTCGGCCGGCGTCGCGACGGTGCTCGTCCGGAGCGAGCGCAGAGCCGAGCCGGCGAAGGACTCGGTGCTCGTGCTCCGCCCCGATGGCCGCTGGCTGGCTCTGGACCTGGAGGATGCAGGACCCGCAAGCATCACGGGGGGAGGAGGAGAGGCGGTCGGTACGTCGATCGACGCCTGCGCGCTTCCGGATCCGCGCGGAATCGTGGAGGAATGGACCGTGCCCGGCCTCGACGGCGAGTTCCTCGTGGCCCGGATCTTCGAGCGGGGGAGCTACCACCTGGTGGACGAGGCGTTCCGGTATCGGAGCGGGGCGGGAGGACGTCAGCCACTGACCCAGGGGATGTTCGATCCGGGGGAATCCTTCATGGAGGCCGACGCCTCGAGTCCCACGGCCCTCCGCCTCCGTCTGGGATTCCAGGATTCGGGAGGTCGGACGCTGCCGCCCCCGTGGGAGACGACCCTCTGGCTCGATCGCCCCTGAGCGTATCGAGTACCATGTCCGATCCCGCTCACGGAATGGCGGCTCCGGATCCAGCTCGTTCCACCGGCTTCGCGCTCCTCGCCGTCCTGTTCGCCCTCCTCATCCTCACCGGTGTCCTCCATGGCACGCTCATGCTGGCCCGCTTCCAGGGATTCGCGGGCCGGGCCGAGGCTCGGGTGCTCCAGGCCAGGTTGGCCGCTCAGTCGGGTGTGCGCCTGGTCGCCTCCGACCTCGATCGAGCCGATGTGGAGGCCCTGGCGGCGGGCGACACCGTCCTCACGCGCTCCGTTTCCCTGGGCGAGCACGTGGGCTCCGGGGTGTCCGTGCGCAGGATGGCTCCGGAGTGGTATTGGATCGAGGCGGAGGGTGAGGCCGGGATGGACTCCGGGCGAGGAACCCGACGCCTGGCGGCGGTCTACTGGATTCTCGAGCCGCATCGCCGGGTGGAAGCCCTCAGAGCCACCGTCGAGGTCGGGGGCGAGATCTTCACGGCTGGGACGACCTCGGTCACGCCCCTCGTCGTCGGCGCGACGGATCCCGGGCACGCGATCGGCATCTGCGGACCGAGCAGCGATCCGGGCCAGCCTTCGATGTTCGGCGGAAGCGAAAGTGAAATCGAGAGGCCGCCGACGGCGGTCCTCACCGGTCCAGCGTTCTCGGCTCCCACCTCCGGTCTCGGCTCGATTCCCCACCTGGGGCTCCTGGATGGAGAGGCGCTGGCTCTGCGCGCGGGCGGAGCGGGAGCCTCCGGTGGCGGCGGGGGAGCGGCGACCGGCGGGGGTGGGGGAGCGTCTCCTGGTGACCCACCTCCGGCATTCCAGGTAGTGTCGGGCGCGTACACGGTTCCGGCCGACGGCTTCTCCGGCCTCCTCGCGCTGAGCGGCGATCTGGAGGTGCCTTCGGGACGTGAGCTCGCGGGACTGGTTCTCGTCGGAGGCTCTCTCACCGTCCGCGACGGGGCCCGCGTCGTGGGTGCGGCCCGGGTGGGAGGGTCTGTGACCGTCGAGGGAGAGGGGACCATCATCGGGTCACCCTGCACGGTTTTGGACGTCCTTCGCGATCTGTCCGCGCTGTCCGGGCCGCTGCCCGCTCCCGCCGGAACCTGGATCGACCTTCCCTGAGCTCGGCGGGTCGCTCGTCCGCCCGTCACCCGTGACTTTCCTGCCATAGCGGACTCGGGGTCGGAATTCTTTTCCGCTTCCGGGGGAATAGATGTATCCCGAAGTCCTTTTCAAGTCGCGTTCGTGCGCGTAGTTATTGAACTTTGGCCGTGGCATGGAACTGGTAGGGTAGTCTGGGTGCGACGCCTCAACTCCGGGGAGCCTGATGACGCGAACGATGCGGGGATTCACGATGGTGGAGATGATCATCACGATTGCCGTGGGGGCCATTCTCCTCTCCATCGCCCTTCGCGGACTCGGAGGGACCATGAGCAGCCTGGCCGTGGACAACGCGCGTCAGAGCTTCGCGTCCCTTCAGGCCCAGGCCCGCACCTACGCCATCGAGCGGGGCGAGCTCACCAGGCTGGGAGTGGATCCGGCGGGGGACACGGCGTGGGTCCAGGCCGCCGGAGGCACCCGGGTGAGCTTCCTGGATTTCATGGAGGAGCGGGGCGTCGACGTCCAGACGTCGACGGCCGGGATCATCACCTTGTGCATGAACCCGCGGGGCTTCGCCGATGTCGACTGCAACTCCTTCGGAGCGAACACGGTCGACGTGGAGTTCCGTCAGGGAGGGCAGTCGTCGACGATCACCATTCTCCCACTGGGGCAGCTCTCATGGTGACGCAGAACAAGGAGGGGTTCACGATGGTGGAGCTGATCGTGGCCATCCTCATCCTCGCCATCGGACTCCTGGGCCTCGCGGGCACCACGGGCTTCGTCGTTCGACAGACGACCTTCGCCGAGGTGACCACGGAGCGCTCCATGGCCCTGCAGTCCGTCGTGGAGTCCCTGCGGGCTGAGCCGTACGGGAGCCTCGGATCGGGAAGCACGACCATCGGCCCCATCCAGGCGAGCTGGAGCGTGGTGGCGACCGGAGGCAACTCCACGACGCTCGAGGTCATCACCGTGGGCCAGGGAATTCGCACCGTCGGGGGCGTCCCGAGCCTGGCGGACGGGGTGGCCGACACGACGTTCATTCGACGGATCGACAATAGCTGATGCGAGATACTACGGCGGATCATCGACGGGGATTCACCCTGGTGGAGCTCCTCATCGTGACGGTGCTGGGCGCGTTGGTCCTGGGCGCCATGTATCAGGTGCTC
>JBKHJU010000217.1:0-4636 GCA_046537985.1 Longimicrobiales bacterium | reverse complement strand
CGGAAGATCGTCGTCGGGCGTGAAGACGCGACCGAGCGCGGGGCTCACTCCCAGCGTCGGGAAGAATCCCTCCGTCACCTGTACTTCCCCGATGCGCTCGGCCGTTCCGTCTGCGCCGACGATCGTCGCCGGCCCGATCCAGCCGTTGGCTCCCATCCGCTGCACCGAGGAGGCTTCCCGCTCGAAGTCCATGAAGTCGGCCGGGGAGAGATTCCCGAGCTCCCCGGTCTCGAGGTCCCGGCCACGGACCTGGATCAGCCGATCCGGCTCTTCGAAGGGAAGGGGGCGAAGCACCACCGATCGGACCACCGAGAAGATGGCCGTGTTCCCGCCGATTCCCACGGCCAGGATGACGAGGGCCACCGCCGTGAAGCCCGGCTTCCGGGCCAGGCTCCGGACGGCGTAGCGCATGTCCTGAAGCAGATCAACGATCATGGGGCCGCACCTCCCTCCCGTGAGTGATGGTCAAACGAGCCCTTCATTCCAGCCCCTCGCCCACGATCCACCCGTCCTTGAGCTGGACGATGCGGTTTCCGTACTTCGCCCACCGCTCGTCGTGGGTCACTTGGACGATGGTGGTGCCCTGCTCGTTCAGCTCCTTCAGCAGGTCCATGATCATCTTCCCCTGGGAGGTGTGAAGGCTGCCCGTGGGCTCGTCTGCGAGGATCACCTCGGGATCGGCGATGACCGCCCGGGCCACCCCCACGAGCTGCTGCTGGCCCCCCGAGAGCTGGGAGGGGTAGAGATCCTTCTTCCCCACGATGTTGAACCGGTCCAGGGTGTCGGCCACGAGGGCCTGTCGCTCCTTCCGCTTCACGTTCCGGTACGAAAGGGGGATCTCCAGATTCTCGTAGACCGTGAGGTCGTCGAGGAGATGGTACTGCTGGAAGACGAAGCCCACGTAGCGCCGGTTGAGCTCCATCCGCTTCTTCTGCTTCAGGGCGTGGACGGGGTGCTCCTCCAGATGGTACTCGCCCCGCCAATCGGCATCGAGCATTCCCAGGATGCTGAGGAGGGTGGTCTTCCCTGCGCCCGAAGGCCCCATGATGGTGACGAAGTCTCCCCGGTCGACGTCCAGGTCGATGCGCCGGAGGACGTACGTCTCGTTGGGGCCGGTGGGGTAGGAGCGCTCGACGTCGCGGAGGCGGATCATGGGGAGGGCCCTACACGTCGAACCCGCTCTCTTCCAGCTCCCTGGCCAGGCGGGCGTCCTCCTCGTCCACGATGCGGCCGTCGAAGAGGTGGACGGTCCGCTCGGCCACGTGGGCGTAGCGGGGGTCGTGGGTCACCATGCAGATGGTGGAGCCCTCGTCGTGCAGCTCGTTCAGGAGATCCATGACCGCGCCGCCGTTCTTCGAATCCAGGTTTCCGGTGGGCTCGTCGGCCAGGAGGATCAGGGGGCGGCCGACGATGGCCCGAGCGACGGCGACCCGCTGCTGCTGACCGCCGCTGAGCTGGGAGGGGTAGTGGCTGGTCCGGTGGGCCATCCCCACCCGCTCCAGGGCGTCATTCACCCGCTCCTTCCGCTCCGAGCCGGGCATCCCCCGGTAGGTCAGGGGAAGCTCGACGTTCTCGTAGACCGTCAGGTCGCCGATGAGGTTGAAGGCCTGGAAGATGAAGCCGATGGCCTGGTTCCGGATCCGCGCCCGCTGGCCTGCGGTCAGGTTCTCCACGGGCTCGTCGTCGAGGACGTACTTTCCCGACGTGGGGGTGTCCAGGAGTCCCAGGATCGACAGGAGGGTCGTCTTGCCGCACCCCGACGGCCCGGCGATGGAGACGAACTCCCCCCGCTGGATGTCGAGCTGGATGTCGCTCAGGGCGTGGGTCTCCACCTCCTCGGTGTAGAAGACCTTGCTGAGAGCGTACATGTGGATGAGGGGGCTTTCGCTCGGGGTCATGGCTCGCGTCTCCTGTGCGTTCGCGTGTCTCGGGCGAGCTCACCCCCGACGGGTGACCGCGCCCACCTGCGGAGGTCCTCGCCACCCAGGGTCGTTGCAGGCCCGAAGGCTCCTCCCGCCACTACGAGGGATGGGGCGTCCGGGTTTTCGCGTGGGGGCCTCGTCGGACTCGTCCACCCCGAACCGACCATTTCCGGGTCGACCGTCCCCGGACTCATCCTCGCGACGATCGATCCCTCGTCCCGCCCCCTCACCGCAGCCGCACGCGGTCGGAGCTGTCCCACTGCGACATGTCCGAGAGGATGACCACGTCGCCGCGCTGCACCCCCTCGCGCACCTCGATCTCGTTCACGGAGCTCCGGCCCAGGGCCACCGTGATGCGGTCCGCGTACTCACCGTCGGGCGTGACCCGGAAGATCCCAACCCGGGACTCGGCCTGGCCGTAGGCGGGACGGCCCATGTACGTCACGTCGTCGAGCTGTTCGATGACCACCGTCCCGTCCACCGAGAGGTCGGGCCTGGCGCTCCGGGGAAGCTCTTCCTGAAGGGCCACGTCGATGGTCACCGTCCCGTTCTGCACCGAAGGATCGATGCGGCTCACCTGGCCCCGGATGGTGTCGTTGCGGGTGTCGATCATGGCGGGCTGTCCCACCACGATGTCCTGGGCCTGGGTCTGCGGAATCCGGATCTCGGCCTTGAGGCGTCCGGGCTGGACCACCCGGGCCAGCGTCCCTCCGGCGGTCACCCATTGGCCCTCCTCCACCGGGAGCTCGGCGAGGACCCCGTCCACTCCGGCGGTCACGTCCAAAGACGCGACGCGGTTCTGGTTGAACTCCACGATGGCCTGCAGCCGCTCCACCTGCGTCCCCTGGGCGTCGAGCTGCTCCTGTATGGACGACTCGAGGACCTCGAGGCGTTGCTCCTCCAGGTCGACCCGGGTGGCCAGCTCCTCCGATGCCTCCCTGGTCCGGGCCAGCTCCGTGGCCGCCACGAGCTCCGGATTCCGCTCGTGGAGAGTCTGGTTGATCTCGTGCTGCCGGCGCGCCTCCTGGGCCTGGGTCCGGACCTGGGCCAGGGTCGAGGCCTGGGCCAGCCGCTGGGTCTCCAGGTTCGACCGGAGGGTGATGAGCTGGGCTTCGGCGTCGCTGAGCTGCTGTCGGGCCCGGAGGAGCTCGACCTGGACGTCGGGGTTGGTCAGCCGCAGGAAGACGGTGCCCTCATCCACCTCGGTGCCCGGGAGGCTCAGAATCTCCTCCACCCTCCCGGCCGTGACAGCCGTGATCCACCTGCGCTGCTCCGGGACGAGGGTTCCCGGGCCCCGGACCATCCGGGTCAGGGTGCCGTGCTCCACCGTGTCCACCCAGATGGCGCCTCGCTCGACCGACGGGGAGGCCGGCTCCAGGGATCGGATCCCCAGGGTGATGGCCGCCACGACCACCACGGCGGCGATCCCCTGGATCCATCGCTTCCTCTTCTTCGGGGCCGGATCCCGTATGATGTCCACGGGATTATTCGTTCCGGTCGTCGGTGGGGACGGGCGGCTCGTCGGGCGCCGAATCCAGGCCGGTGGACGTGAGGTCGATCCCGGAAGCCCGCTCGAGATCAGCCCGGGCGGCGTGAAAGTCGTAGACGGCGTCCAGGTAGTCCCGCTCGGCGGCGGCCACCGAGTTCTGGGCATCGAGCAGCTCGAGGAAGGGAGCCGCCCCCAGGCTGTAGCGCTCCCGGGCGAGCTCGAGCTGCTCCTGGGCCAGCTCCCGGTTCCTCTCCTCGATCTGCACCACCTCCCAGGCAGCGTCCAGGTTGCCGTGGGCCGTCACCACCTCGGTCCGCAGTCGAAGCTCTTCGCCCCGTCGGGATTCCTCCGCCGCGCGGGCCTGCACTCGGGCCTCCTCCACCCGCCGCTGCCTGCTGAATCCCTCGAAGATGGGAAAGCTGAGCTGCAGGCTCGCCGAGAGAGGCTGCTTTTCGAAGTCGAAGGGGAAGACGTCGTTCGACTGGAGAAGCTGGGCCCGATCGGAGTCGCTCAGGGTGATGGCGCTGCAATCCTGGGGATATCCGTCCAGGGGCTCGGAGAGCCCGGCGGAGATCTGGTTGTGGAACATGCAGCTCTCCCGCTCGCTCTCGACGGAAGACTGGGCCCGCCCGATGAGGAAGTCGGTGTTGCCGAGCTCCCGGGCGAAGCCCGACCACCCCACGCTGGCGCTGAGGGTCGGGAGATACGAGCTCTGCGCCTCCCGGATCTGGGCCCGACCGGCCCTCTCCGTCTCCCGTACCGAGTGGAGGCGGGGATGGGCGTCCAGGGCCCTCGAGACGAGGGCGTCGGAATCGAGCGCGGGATCGAACACCTCGAGGTCGTCGACCAGCTCGATCTCGCGGGTCGTGTGCCGACCCATCTCCTCCATGAGGCGGAAGCGCTCCACGCGGGCGCTGTTCTCGGCGCGGACCACTGCCACAGCGGCCCGGCCTCGCTCCACCTCGGCCTGGCGGACGTCGGTCCCGGGCACGGCCCCGGCTTCGAAGCGGGCCCGGACCAGCTCCAGGTTCTCTTCGGCCCGGTCGAGCTGCGTCCGGGCTACGTCGGCGGACTCCTCGGACCGCAAGGCCTCCAGGTACCGAGTGGTGACCCGGGCCTCGAGCTCGAATGCGGCCGCCTCGACCCGGGCACCCGCCGCCCGCCGATCGGCCCGGCTGCTGGAGAGCCGGTAGAAGTCGGACCCGCTCAGGGAGTAGCCCAGACC
>JBKHJU010000002.1:0-18331 GCA_046537985.1 Longimicrobiales bacterium | reverse complement strand
GGGCCGGGTCCAGCCAGGGGATCTCGGAGCCGGGTGCGTTTCCGGCGTCGGCCCCGGAAGGGCGCTCGGGGGAGCTCAACGGTCGATGATCACAGGACGACGATCACAGGTCGATGATGCCCTGGACGGGATTCTCCGCTACCTGGTCCCAGAGCTCCTGATCCGACCACCCTTCGTATCTCGCCGCCCGCCTCCGGGCCTCCCGGACGAAGGCCTCCGCGGGGAGACCCCGCCGCTCGTTCTCCTCGATGAAACGATCCTCCAGGGGCTGAACCGCGTCGATCCACGCCTGCCGCTCGTCGGGCGTCGGCTCGGAGATCTCGACCCCTCCCTCCCGAAGGACGTCCAGACCCCTCTCCATGGCCGCGCTCCCGTAGTAGTTCTGGTGGGCGATCTGTCCCCGGAAGCGGAAGGTGTGGTAGAGCTCGCGCCGGAGATCCTCGGGAAGAGACTCGAACGTGCGGGGATTGAGGCAGTACTGGAGCACCGTGTGGGTGAGGCCGAGCCTCAGGTAGTGGGTTCCGATCTCGTAGAGCCTGTACGCGGCCATGTCCGGCCCCCCCAGGGCCACCACGTCGATGATGCCCCGTTGGAACGCGGTGTACGTCTCCGCCGCGGCGATGACCACCGGAATCGCCCCCATCTGGCGAATGATGCCCGCCATCAGCCCACCGGTGGAGCGGACCTTGAGCCCACGGATGTCCTCCGGGAGCCGGATCGGCTCCTTCGAGATGATGTCGTAGGCCGACGTGGCGTCACAGTGGGCGAGATAGACCCCCATCCGCTCGTACTCCCTCTTCCAGAACTCGGGGTAGAGCTCCTCGGACACCAGCGACGCCACCCCCGGGTTGGAGAAGAGGAAGGGGAGCTGGAGCCCGTGGGTCAGGTGAAAGCTGCCGGGCTGATAGGTCGCGTACGCGTGGGTGTAGTCGGTGATCCCGCTCTCGACGGCCTTGAATCCGTCGAGGGCGCCGTGCAGGAGGCGATCCACGTAATGCTCCCAGCGGATGCGCCCCCCGGTCCGCTCGGTGCACATCTCCTCCCAGGGCAGGAAGACCCGACCGTAGAGGCCGTGGGAGTTCGGAATGTGGGCCGTGTAGCGGAGAACGAACTGCTCCCCGGCCCGGGTACGATCCCCCTCCAGGAACGGCGCGAGGGCACCGACCCCGAGGAGGGATGCGAGGACCCGGCGTCGGCTCCAGGTGGGGAGACCGGATTCCGGTGAACGTTCTTCGGGAGGCATGGGATCCCATTTTGCGAGGCTCGGGACCGCAGGTCAAAGTAGCCGAACACCGATCCCCCCTCTTCGGATACCGCTTGCAGCCGGAGAACCGGGCTCTCTACGTTGCATTTTCGGCTCGAACGCGCCCGAGGTCACCTCCCACGCTCGCCGCTGTCCCACGACCACCTGGCCGGAGGCCCGATGATCGAACGGTCCGTCGTCGTAGTCGCTCTCACCATCGCTGTCGGGCTTCCGACCACTCCGCCCGACGCCGGCGCTCAACAACAACGCCCACCCGCCTGCACGGCCGAAGAGCATCGCCAGTTCGACTTCTGGATCGGAACATGGGATGTCTTCGATCCCGACGGACGCCGGCTCGGCACGAACGAGATCCGTCTGGAGCTGAACGGATGCGCCCTGCACGAAGCCTGGGAGAGCGTGCGCGGGCCCCACCGGGGTCACAGTTACAACATCTATGATCGGAGCACCGACCGGTGGCACCAGACCTGGGTCGACAACAGCGGCCTCCTACTTCAGCTCGACGGCGGGCTCGTCGGGGGACGGATGGTCCTGGAAGGTACGACCGTGGGGGCCGACGGGGGCGAGACCCTCAACCGGATCACCTGGTCACCCAGCGACGACGGAACTGTGCGACAGCTCTGGGAGACCTCGCAGGACGGAGGCGAAACGTGGAGCACCGCCTTCGATGGCCGATACGTGAAGCGCTGAGCTGCGACTTCAGAGGAGTAAGCCATGAAGGAGGACCCGCTTCCAGACGACGTCCGCCCCGGACCCGGGACCCGAGCCGTCTGGGGGGGCGAAGAGTGGCCCGTCGACGAGCCGCCCCCTCCGGGAGCTCCCACGCAGGTTCCCGTCGTCCATTCGGTCTCCTTCGGATATCGGGATCTGGAGACCTGGACGGACGTCGCACGAGGAGCCCGCCACGGGCACATCTACAGCCGCAACACCAACCCCACGGTAGCAGTCTTCGAGGAAAAGGTCCGTCAGCTCGAGGGAGCCGAGGCGGCCACCTCGTTCTCCACCGGCATGGCCGCCATAAGCTGCCTCCTTTGGGCCCTCCTCGAGCCGGGACAGCGCGTCGTCTAGGTCCGCGACACGTACGGCGGCACCAGCCGGGTTCTTTCGGAGCACCTGCCCCGCTTCGGCGTGGAAACGGTCCTCTGTCCGACCCAGGATCCGGAGGCCATCGAGTCCGAGATCGAGCGCGGGTGTCACCTCCTCTACCTCGAGTCGCCGACGAATCCCACCCTGAAGGTCCTCGACCTGGCCCGGCTATCGACGGCCGCCGGGAAGGTCGGAGCCACGGTAGTGGTGGACAACACGTTCCCGACGCCCGTCAACCAGTCCCCCCTGGAGATCGGAGCCGATCTGGCGGTCCACTCCGCGACGAAGTTCCTGGGCGGGCACGCCGACGCCCTCGGCGGCGTAGTCTGTGGTCGGAAGGATCTCGTCGAAAGGATCTTCGAATTCCGGGAGATCCAGGGATCCTCCCTCCACCCCGAGGCGGCCTACCTCTTGATCAGGGGCCTCAAGACCCTCCACCTCCGGATCCAGCGCCAGAACGAGAGCGCCCTGCGGATCTCCCGCTGGCTCGAGGCCAGGGACGACGTGGAGGAGGTCCACTATCCCGGGCTCGCGTCCCACCCCGGGCACGAGGTCGCTCGCCGACAGATGCGGGGGTTCGGTGGAGTCCTGAGCTTCTCCCTGAAGGGAGGAGAGGATGCCGTGGACCGGTTTCTCCCGCGGCTCCGCTGGGCCCATCGGGCGGCGAACCTGGGAGCGGTCGAGACCGTGGTGGGGACGCCGGCCACCACGAGCCACGTCGAATGCACCGCCGAAGAACGAGCCGCCCTCGGAATTCCGGAGGGGCTGATCCGGTACTCGGTGGGCGTCGAGGATCCGGAGGATCTCATCGCCGACCTGGCTTCGGCCCTGGCCGCCGGGGACCCCCGATGAGCTCGGGGGGTCGATCGGCTCGGGAAAGAGACCGACTCACGGCTCCATGACGTCCGGCTCCGGTCATCCCCCTCGGGGCGCCGACGGGAAGGACGACGGCGCTCGCGACCCCCGACTCCCCGACGCCGGGAGCGTCGAGCGAGCCGTCCTGGACGCGGTGGACGTGGACGGCCTGGCGGCGGCCACGCGGGAGCTCGTCCGGATCCCGAGCTGGGGGGGCGACGAGACCCCGGCCCAGGAGTGGATGAGCCGGGCGATGGCCGCCGCCGGTCTCGACGTCGACGTCTGGGAGATCGACCTCGAGCGGCTGTCCCGGCACCCCTCGTACCACGCCGAGATCGAGAGGGACCGGGCCCTCGGCGTCGTGGGAACCCGGACAGGATCCGGAGACCAGGGCAGATCCCTCATCCTCAACGGGCACGTGGACGTGGTCCCTCCCGGCGACCGGGCCCTCTGGACCCACGAGCCCTTCGGGGGAGCCGTCGTCGCCGGTCGCATCTTCGGACGGGGAGCCCTGGACATGAAGGGCCCTCTCCTGGCGGGCCTCTATGCCCTGAAAGCCCTCGAGGACGCCGGTGTCGACCTCGCCGGGACGGTCCATCTGGAGAGCGTGGTGGGAGAGGAGGACGGGGGCCTGGGAACCCTGGCGGCCCTCGAGAGGGGCTACCGGGCCGACGGGGCGGTGGTCATGGAGCCGACGGAGGAATGCGTCGCCCCTTCCCAGGCCGGCGCCCTCAACTTCAGGGTCCGGGTGCCCGGCCTCGCCGCCCACGGCGCGGTCCGGGACGAGGGCGTGAGCGCCATA
Organism: Longimicrobiales bacterium; assembly: GCA_046537985.1. GTDB lineage: Bacteria > Gemmatimonadota > Gemmatimonadetes > Longimicrobiales > Gaopeijiaceae > JBKHJU01. Next base: position 14,327 of record JBKHJU010000002.1, on the reverse strand, counting down.
GAAAACTTCATCCCCGTCTACCGGGCTCTTCAGGATCTCGAGCGGCGACGGAACGAGGCCCTGGGCGACGATCCTCTCTTCGCCACCTACGCCGTCCCCTTTGCAATCTGCGTCGGAACCATCGAGGGCGGCGACTGGGCGTCCTCGGTGCCCGATCACCTGAGCTTCGAGGGCCGGTTCGGAGTCGCTCCGGGCGAGAGCGTGGCGGAGGCCTGTCGGTCCCTGGAGGAGGCGGTGGCGGCGGCTGCACGGAAGGATCCCTGGCTGCGGGATCATCCGCCCGAGGTCGAATGGTGGGGCGGCCGCTTCGACCCCGCTCGCACGTCGCCCGATCATCCGCTGGTGCGATCCATGGTGGCGGCGTCCGAGCTCGTGGCCGGGGATGCCGGCGAATCCACGGGAACGGCAGCGGGCGAAGCTTCGATCCGTTCCGGGTCCGCTGCCTCGGGTGGTGGAACCTCCGGGACGCCGCACGGCGCGAAGCCCGCGCAACCGCCACGGCCCCCGGGGCTGCGCGGAATGACCTACGGCGCCGACATGGGACTTCTGGTGAACCAGGGAAAAATCCCCACCGTCCTCTACGGCCCCGGCGACATCCGGCGAGCCCACCGTCCGGACGAGTACGTGGAGGTGGACGCGCTGGTCCGGGTCGCCCGAACCCTGGCCGTGGGCATGATGCGGTTCTGCGGGGTTCGATGAGGGGGCGGAGCGGGACGCCCACACCCTCCCCCGAAGGCCGGCCGAAGGCGATATCGAGCCACCGCCGGGCGGGTCAGTCGACGCTGAGGGACTCCAGCGGGCTCACCCGCGAAGCGCGGCGGGCCGGGACATAGAGGGCCCCCAGGGATACGACCAGCATGAGGGCCGTCAGGGCAGCGTAACTGACCGGATCGGTCGGGCTCACCCCGTAGAGCATCCCCCGCATGAACCGTGTAAGGATGAGCGCCCCGACGAGACCGCTCGCCACTCCCGCGGCGATGATCACGCCCCCCTGGCGGAGCACCATCCAGCGGACATCTGCGCCCCGAGCTCCCAATGCGATCCGGACTCCGATCTCCATCGTGCGCCGACTGACGGCGTACGCGACTACCGCGTAGACGCCGACCACGCCGAGGAGGACTGCGAGAACGGAGGCCACGCCCATGAGGGTCAGGGCGAACGCCGCCGGAGCCGTCGCCCGCTGGATCCGCTCTTCCAGCGTCTCGAGGTCGGCGAGCGGCACCGTCGGATCCACTTCCGAGACCGTCCGCCGCACCGCCGCCGCCAGCGTCCGGGGCGGCACGGCCGTCGACACCACGTACGCGAGTGGGCTGGGTGGAGGCCCCTCCCGGTTCGGAAGCAGGGGCACGTAGATCAATCTCTGAAACTCGTTCGTTTCCACCCGACCCCGCACGTCTCCGGCGACCCCCACCACCGTATACCACGGCTCCGATTCCCCGAAGCGAATTCGTCTGCCCAGGGGATCTTCCTCGCCGAAGTAGGCCCGTGCGGTGGCCTGGCTGATGACGGCCACCAGTTCGTCACCGGACTGATCGGACGGGCGAAACGATCGGCCCCGCACCGGTATCCCGAGCGTCTCGAAGTATCCCACCGTCGTGATGCGAGCTCCGGTCACCGGGGGAACCCGTCCCTCGGGCACGGGCCGCCCGTCGGCCTCGAGGGTCTCGCCCCAGCACATGTTCGGCGTGAGAGGAAGGCACGCACCGACGGCCCCCACGCCCTCCACTCCGGGAATGGCCTCCAGGCGCGGGATCAGGAGCTCGTGGAACCGCACGGCCTCGGCCTCGGAGTAGGTGGCTTCGGGCAACCCGATCTGGAAGGTCACGGCCTGCCGTTCCGTGAATCCGAGATCGACGGATCGCAGCTCGGAGAACGTGCGATACAGCAGGCCCGATCCGATCAGCAGCACCAGGGCGAGGGCCACCTGTCCGGCCACCAGGGCGTTGCGGCTGGTCAGCCGGCCCCGACCCGCCGTGGCCCGTCCACCGGCCTCCTTCAGGGAAGACGAGAGGTCCCCCCGTCCCAGGAGCGCCGGGATCACACCCAGGACCACTGCCGTGAGCAGGACCGCTCCGCCGGTGACGGACACCACCGTGGCATCCAGGGCCACCTCCTGGAGGCGAGGGACGTTCACCGGGGCCCGCTCCTTGAGGACGATCACGGCCCCCCAGGCGATGGCCAGGCCGAGGCCGCCCGCGGCGGAAGCGACCAGGAGCGTCTCGGACAGATAGCTCCGGGCCAGGCGCACCCGACCCGCACCCAGGGCGCTCCGAACCGCCGTCTCCCGACGGCTCTCCTCGGCCCGGACCAGGAAGAGGTTCGACACGTTCGCGAGCGCGATCAGGAGCACGCATCCCACCGTTCCCATGAGGATCCAGAGCGTTCCGCGGACGTCGCCGATCATGTCGTCTTTGAGGGACACGACCCTCGGGAAGACGCCCGTCTCGTCCAGGAAGGAGCTCACCCGGGCGGGATCGTCGTTGTCGTCCCGGAGCACCGGGAGGAGCCCGGCCATCTCCCGTTCCAGGTGGTTCGGCTCGGAGCCCGGAGCGAGTCGAGCGACGGCCATGGCATTCCAGCCGCCGATGCCCGTGGGCGGCACCGTCCGCGGAAGCCAGAGATCGGCTTCGGGCGAGGGAAAGGTGAAGTCCGGCGCAGCCACCCCCACGACCTCCGTCGGGACGCCGTCCAGTCGAACCACGCGCCCCACCACGGCCGGGTCGCCCCCGAAACGGCTCCGCCAGAGTCGGTGGCTCAGGACCACACGCGGCTCCGCGTCCGTCTCGGCGTCCTCGGGAGTCAGCCAGCGCCCCCGGACGGGCGTGATGCCCAGGACGGTGCCCAGCGACGGCGTCGCGCGAATCGCCGAGAGCTTCACGGGTTCGCCGGCGCCCGTCAGGGTCACGTCCATCCACGAGTACATGGCCATGCTCGAGGCCGACCGGACGCGAGACGCATAGAACCGGTAGAACCCGTAGGTCACTCCGAGCCCGCGATCGATGTCGATCCCGGCCCCGCCGTGATCCACCCGCACGACCCGATCCGAATCGGGATAGGGCAGCGGGCTGAGCACCACCCCGTGGACCAGCGTGAAGACCGATACGGCGGCTCCGATCCCCAACCCGAGGGTGAGAATGGACGCCAGGGCGAATGAGGGACGGCGACGTAGCCGTCGGACGGCATGGCGGACATCCTGCCACGCCCCAACGAGCCCGGGACCGGGCCTCAGCGCACCCGCGCGCGCCGCCGCCAGGTGCTCCACCGGCGCCCGACTCACCAGATCCACGATCGCTCGAATTGTAACCGAAGCGAGCGCCCATGAGCTCCGCCGTCGCGCCTCGACGGCGATGTCCTCGAAGCAGCGCGCCAGCTCGTCGCCGTACTCGTCGCGGAACTCCAACGGCAGGGCCCGGACCGCCACCCGGTAGATCCGAGCCGCGATCGCCACGGACCAGCCCGGGCCGCCCCTCGATCGGTCCGTCATGCCGTCCCGGCGGCCAGACGACGGCGCGCCAGTCGCGCCAGCCGTTCCAGCCGAGCCGCCTCGGCGCCGAGAGCCCTTCGTCCCTCCCCCGTCAGCACGTAGTAGCGCCGGCGGGGGTCGTCGTCGGGTCCACCCACGGATTCCGTCTCCTCGATCCAGCCCCGATCGGCCAGCTCCTTCAACTTGCCGTAGAGCGTCGCCGGCCAGAGGCGAATTCCGCCATCGGTACGGTCCTCCACCTCCTGCCGGATGGCGTATCCGTGGAGGGCGCCCGCCGCCAGGACGAGCATGATGTGGAAGCTCTTCGAATCCATGGACTCGGCCCTTTCCCGGATCTGGAGACTAGATAGTATTCCATATATATATACGACCATATGGAGAAGCACGAAAGCTCCGTGAGAAGTCGCGCCCTCAGCACCACCGCACCCGCACCCGGTACCGGACCACCGTCTCGCCGCCGGCCTCCACCTCGGGCTCGAAGGTGAAGGTCCAGGCGTCCTGCTGCTCGTACCGGTGGCTCGACGAGACGATATCCCAGTCTCCGCCGACGGGCTCCACGAGGACGACCGTCACGTCCTCGTCCTTGTGGTTCCGGAGGGAGACCTCCCACGCGCTCTCGGAGACGCAGCTCGAGATCACGTCGTAGTCCGTCTGGCGGCGGTCCCCGACCACGTCGAAGGCCTCGCCCATCTTGATGCGCAGGGTCTCGTCCCTCGGGGTGTGGTCGATGAGGTCCTCGCCGATGAACTGCTGGGCCCCGGTATGGTCCCGCTTGTAGACCCGCACCGTGCCCTTGGGCAGTGGCATCCCCAGGCCGTTGCCCTCGCTGTTCTCGAAGTCCAGGAAGACCCCCACGTTCTGGTCCGAGGTCACCTGCCCGTGCTGGCCCCGGTAGTAGTGGGTCGCTCCGTGGAAGACGAGCTGCTTCTCCACCGCGAGCTCGTCGGATTCGAGGAGGGTGACCTGCTTCTGCTCGTTGTTCACCACGTCGGCCCTGCGGCCCAGGGTATAGAGGTGGTACTCGAAGAAGCCCCGCTCCTCGAACCCGGCGGCGTCCATGGCCTGGGCCTCCGTCATCATGGCGCGGCGGGCCGCTTCGGGTCGCACGCCGCCGGTCACCCGCTGAACGTCCCCGGCGACGAGCTGGAGACGGGCGTCGTCGTAGCTGGCGCCGCTCTGGTTGGTAAGCGTCACCCAGCCGGTGAGGGACGCCGCGTCGTCGTCCTCGTTCAGGGTCATGACGTAGTCCGACTTCCAGTTCAGGCTGTTGGTCAGGTAGGTGACCTCCACCTGCTGGGAGCCACCCGGGGCGTCGAGCCGCCACAGCAACGTGGGCTTTGCGATGAGGTTGTCCGGCACCTCGGGGAATCCGAACCGTCCCGGGTAGTCGAACGTGATCTCGTCACCGATCCTCAGGATCGGACCCTCGTCCACGGAAAGCACCTCGGCGGTGATCCCCTCCTCTTCGCCGGTCTCGGGGTTCGTCCGATACACCGTCACCTCACGGCCCACGTACTTTTCCAGCAGCTTCCGGGGGTTCAGCAGGTCGTACTGGTAGTTCTGCTCCAGCACCTGGAGGGGCGAGCCGCCCAACGGACGAATGTGGACGGTCTCGGGCTGGATGCCGGACGCCACGTCCCCGAACTCCAGGAAGAGGCGCCCGGACCGCAGATCCAGGGTCCGGATCTCGCGGACGAGCCCGAAGTTCTGGTTGTAGACCGTGATGGAAACCGAATCCCGCTCTTCAGCGCTGGACCGTTGTCGGGGGATGTCCTGCCGATGCTCGAGGGACGCCCACCCGGCAGTCGCCGCGGGGCCGCTTCCACGGCCTCGGACCGGGGACTCGGCGACCGGGGGAGACTCGCCGTCCGAGTCCGTCGGCGCTTCTGCCACGGCGGGAATCCCCGCTGCGGCGGCGATCGTAGCGATGGCCAGAATGCTTCGCATGGTGACCTCCACGTCTCGTCGAAAGAGGTCCGGTCGGCCCCTTTGCCGGCCGGTTCGACGAGTAGGACGTCCGAGGTTTCGATTCTTGCACACCGGATGAGCGTCGATCCGGAATCACGCGACTGGACGCGGCGGCGAGGCACCACGACCCTGGCCGAGGAAACGACGAGCGGTACCGAGGTCTGGCCGAAAAGCACGGATGATACTCGTCGACACCGACGGAAGCCCTCGAAGAGGCGGCTCGCCGGAGGATCCCCGAATCGGGAAGCGCGTCCTCCATGGACCTCGAACCCGCAGTGACTTCCCTCACCGGACTCCTGCTCCTTGCACCCCGCCGAAGGCGCCATCTAGCTTGCGTCTTCGATGGCACCGGCCACGCACTGGCACCGACCCGAGTGAGGATGTCGTCTCCGTGAATCACGCTCCGCTTCGACTTCGCTTCGGGAACCCGACCGCGGCCTCGGGAACCGTGGTCGCCGATGCCCTCTCCACCGGAGCCCTCACCATCCGGGGTGTGGCCCTCGGATCCCTGATCCTGACGGCTCTGCTGCTTCCCCGTCCGGGGAGCGCACAACACGGCGCCGCCGACGGCGAGTGGCACGCCTTCTCCGCCGACGCGGGCTCGACCCGCTACTCGTCCCTCGATCAGATCGACGCGAGCAACGTCCACGAGCTCGAGGTGGCCTGGAGCCGCCTGGCCGTCGATCCCTCCATCGTCCGAGTTCGACCCGAAGTGCTGGATCGTCGCATGATCGGGACTCCCATCATGGTGGATGGCGTCCTCTACGTGCCCAATGTGGTGGGACTGGTGGAGGCCATCGATCCCGGCACCGGGGAGACGCTCTGGATCCAGGAGCCCTTCGAGGCGGCGGCCGGGGAAGCGGGGAGTGAGGCCTACCTCCGGGGTACGTCCACCCGGGGAGCGGCGTACTGGCAGGACACCGACGACCGGCGGGACCGGCGAGTCCTGTCCATCCGCGGGGGACACCTCTACGCCCTCGACGCCGCCACCGGCGCTCCGGTGACGGAGTTCGGAGAGGAGGGTCGGCTCGACCTCACCACCGGGCTCCAGGACGGGTCGAGCTACCTGTGGTACGGCGCCCCCGTCGTCCTGGGGAACGTCGTCGTCGTCGGCCAGACCATGTCCGACACCTTCCGGAGCAAGGAGGGGCTCCGGGGAGACGTCCGGGGATTCGACGTCCGTACCGGGGAGCTCCGCTGGGTCTTCCACACCATCCCCCAGGCGGGGGAGCCGGGCAACGACACGTGGGAGGACGACGCCTGGGAGTTCACGGGACACGCGCCCGTCTGGGCCCAGTTCAGCGTCGACCCCGAGCTCGGCTACGTGTACATGCCCGTGTCCTCGTCGACGAACGACATGTACGGAGGGCATCGACCCGGGGACAACCTGTTCAGCCAGACCCTGGTGTGCGTGGACGGAGAGACGGGGGAGCTCGTGTGGCACTACCAGCTCGTCCACCACGGCCTGTGGGACTACGACCCTCCGGCAGCGCCCATCCTGATGGACATCGAGGTGGACGGACGTCCGATCCGGGCGGTGGCCCAGATCACGAAGCAGGCCTTCGCCTACGTCTTCGACCGGGAGACCGGGGAGCCCGTCTGGCCCATCGTCGAGCGTCCCGTACCCGAGTCCGACGTGCCCGGAGAGTGGACGTCTCCAACCCAGCCTTTTCCGACGAAGCCGCCTCCCTTCGATCTCCAGGGCGCCGTGGAAGAGAACCTGATCGACTTCACCCCCGAGCTCCGCGCCGAGGCCCGGGAGATCGTCTCGCGCTACACCACCGGCCCCCTCTTCACGCCCCCCACCGTCCGGGAGGAGGGCCCCGACGGAAACCTGGGAACGATCCAGCTTCCCGGATCCCAGGGAGGAGCCGACATCCAGGGCGCGGCCTTCGATCCCGGGACCGGGGTGCTCTACGTGCCGTCCATCAACGCTCCCTTCGTCGCCGACCTCCTCCCCGGCGACCCCGAGGAGACGAATCTCCGGTACACGAAGGGCGATCGCATGTGGATCGGAGGCCCCCAGGGACTCCCCCTCTTCAAGCCCCCGTACGGGCGCATCACCGCCATCGACATGGACGAGGGCGAGATCCTCTGGCAGGTGCCCAACGGAGACGGCCCCAGGGATCATCCGGCCATCCGGCATCTCGACCTCGGTCCCCTGGGGACCCCGGGCCGTGCCTCGCCGCTGGCCACCGCGACCCTCCTCTTCATCGGCGAGGGCTCCGACGGGATCACCGCCGAGTCCCGGGTCCCGGACGGCATGCCCCTGAACATCGCGGCGAACTACGGAGAGCCCCTGTTCCGGGCGTACGACAAGGAGTCGGGGGAGGTCGTGTGGGAGATCGAGCTTCCGGCCGGGGTCACCACCGCCGCCCCCATCACGTACATGCACGAGGGTCGCCAGTACGTCCTGGTCCCCGTCGACGGTGCCGAGGTGCCGCCCCAGCTCATCGCGTTCAGCCTGCCCTGACGGAGAAGGACCCGGGGATCGTACAGGAGGCGTACCCCGGGATCGTCCGGCGCGCCCGGGCCGCAGGCCGGCTTCGACCGGGGCCCCGCTATTCGAGCGCCTCCGCCAGCTCCCGCCACGCCGGATCTTCGGGCTGTCCCTCCTTCCGGTACCCGAAGAAGAGGGCGCAGAGGGTGTCAGCGGCGTCGTAGACCTCGACGGACGTGACCCACCCCGTCTCCACGGGCTTCCGCACGACCCACGTGGCGGCGATCCCCTCCTCCAGCACGTGGAGATCGAAGTCGCCGTCGAGGACGTTCAGCCACGGCGGCGTATCGACGATCCGGCTCACCGGTCCGTGGTGGATCTGGATCGTGCCGGGGCTCTGGACGAAGACCATGATCTCGATCCGCTCCCGGGACGCCGTTTCGAGGATCCGACGAACCCCGTCGTTCGACGCCGGCCGGGCCAGCTCGTCGGAGACCAGCCTGAGCGCCCGGGTCCGAGCGACCCCGTGCTCCCGCAGAAGGCCGTGGAAGTCGTGGGTATCCTTCATGGCCCGCCAGTCGGCCTCGAGGGCGGCGACGTCGACCTCCCGGGTCGTGGCCACCTTCTCCTGGTGGGTCGCGCCCTCGTCCCGTTCCGCGCCATCGTCTCCGTCCGCCTCCGGATGGCCGATTTCGGATTCGTCCTCGTCATCGACCTCCAGAGCCGGGCTCTGGTCCGGGTGGAGGAGCTCGTCCACGAGTGCTTCGTACGCCTCCACGTCGGACTCCTCCGTAAGGAAGATCTTGTGGACCGCGACGCCCTCCGCGTCGAAGAACTGGAAGCTCCTACGCCGGCTCCCCCGGCCCTCCGTCTCCACGGCGAAGCCGTGCTTCCAACGGGCAGGAAAGATGCGCAGGTCGATCTCCTCCCCCACGACGCTGGATACGTGAGGATTTACGTACACCTCGCCGTAGACCCCGGTCTTTTCGTGGACGAAGAGGTCGTTCCGGGTCAGGGCCATGAGAGGACCCAGCGCCACGAGGCCGGGAAGGATGCGCTCGACGTCGGCCTCGATACGGCGAGAGGTCGCACCGGGCGTGGGTCGAGCGGTCGTGCCGTCCGGGCCGCCGGCGTCGGATTTGACGGATGTGTCGGATGCGTCGGGTCGGCGGCATCCCGTCGCCACGAGCTCGGCCTCGCTCACCCCCAGCTCGGCGGCGGCGTTCCGGGTCCGGATCCCGGGCCGCTCCTCTCGGAGAGCGGCCCAGTCCGCCCGAAGGTCATCGGCGGCACGGTCCGGATGGATGGAGTCGCTCATCGAGTCGTTCGGAAAGTCGCTCATGGACCCCAATCTATCCGGACCGTCCTCCTCAAACGAGAAACCGCGAGCTGGCCGACCCTCGGACCCAGCGGTGAATCTGCTTCCTGGAGGCCACCCACGCTCGCTCGAATCGGGATGCATCTTCATCCTGGGAACCTCGGCCCGCGTCAGCCCGGACTTCGCCACGTGCATCTTCCTGGGCGTCCTCCCGGGAATGCGCGCGAACGTCCTCCAACCCATGCTTCCGGGCATCCTCGACTTCCGTGATCCTGCTCATCTCTTCCTCCCTGGAGTCTCTCCTCTCTCCTCTCTCCTGTCTCCTGCTTCGGGTTCGCGCCAGCGGTTCCGGCCACTGCTTCGTTCCGCTGGTGCACAGCGGTGCTCCCCCGCCCCGGCGGCCGGGGCGGCGGCGGAAGGCAGGGTCATCCGCCCACCGCCGCCCACCCCCGATCCGTCACGCCACCGGGTTGCTCGCGTTGAGAACCGGATACATCAGGGTCACGACGATCCCGATGTAGCAGACGGCGATCCCCAGCCCGGTCGCGATCATGCGGACGGTCTCGAATGCGCTCTGCTTCCTGGTGCTCATGGTCTCCTCCTGTGTGGTTCCGACAGAGGTCGGAGTCTTCTCGTCCCGGAGAGCTCTTCCCCGGGCGGGCTCGGTGAGGATTGCGTCTCGCCTCGGATCCGCGCCCTTCGCGATGCATCGTAGGGATCGGCCCTCAGGAGGAGATCAGACGGGGATCAGACCTCGGAAGACGATCTCAGACGAGGATCAGACGACGCGAAAGATATGCAGCCTGCTTGAACTTTCGGGCTCCGGCTGAGACTATTGCAATCGGTCGCCCCCATGCCGACGGCCCGGGAGCGGGGGACCGAGCAATCGGGACCAAGCCACCGTACAGACCCATGCTCCCGGCCAGCCGTCATCGGGCCGGAGGTCCGAGTGAGCAGGATCCACGTGTCGACCCTGGGACGTCTGGTCGTCCACCGCGATGATCGGGAGCTGGTCGAGCTTCCAGGTCAGCGTCTCCGGTGTGCCCTCCTCGTGTACCTGGCCGTCGAACGCCGGGCTACCCGGGAGCAGATCCTCTCCCTTCTCTGGCCCGATCGGGACCCGGAGCGTGCTCGTCACGCCCTGAGCCAGACTCTCTACGAGCTCCGCGCGACCCTCGGCGACGACTGGGTGGGGTCCCGGGGTGCCGTCATGTCGGTGGGCGATTCCGTGGTCGCCGACGTCCGGGAGTTCGAAGAGGCCGTAGAGACCCGGAGGTGGAGCCGGGCGGTGGAGCTCTACCGGGGCCGATTCCTGGACGGAATCTACCTCGTGGACACGAGGGACTTCGAGGGATGGGTGGACGGTCGCCAGGCGAAGCTGGCCCGCCGCTTCCGCACGGCGCTGCGGGAGGCTGTGGGAGAGCTGAGGGCGGCCGGGAGCCTGGACGAAGCCCTGCGACTCGCACGAAGGGGAGTCGAGCTCGACCCCCTGGAAGACGAGGCCCAGCACCAGCTGATCCTCCTCCTGGCCGAATCCGGCCAGAGAACCAACGCCCTCAAGCAGTACGACCGTTACGAGGAGCTGCTTCGAGCCGAGCTCGACGTCGAGCCTCTCGACGAGACGATGGAGCTGGTGCGCCGCATTCGGGACGGAGAGCTGGACGAGGCGGACGTAGAGCTCCTCCGGCAGCCGGAGCTTCAGGATGCGGAGCCGGATTCCGAGAAGACGGTGGCGAGAGGGACGGAGGGCGATGATGGCGAGCCCGAAAAAGCTGTGACGGCAGAGGACGAAACGGAAGAGTCCGGCCCCAGGACGGTTCCACCACCGGGCGGCTTCTCGCCGGAGCTCATCCCGGACGCCGGCCGCGGAGCGTTCTTCGGACAGCGGACGAAGGCCGGGATCGACGCCCGATCCATATCCCTTCTGGGGCAATCCGCCTTCGTGGCGCTCGGCGTGGGGGTCTTCGCGCTGGTCCTCGTAGCGTTCCTCTGGCTGGGTCGATCCGCGGGAGGCGCGAGCGGCGACTCGACTGCAGCGTCGACCCTGCCCACTTCCCGGATCGCCGTCCTCTACTTCGACGACCACAGCGCCGACCGGAGCATGGGAGGCCTGGCCGACGGCATCACCGAGACCCTGATCCACGAGCTGGCGCAGGTCCCCGGGCTGGATGTGGTCCCGCGGAACGGGTCGAAGCTCTTCCGGGACCGGGGGACGACGCCGTGGGACTCGGTCGCAACGGTCCTCGGGGCCGGAACCATCATCGAGGGAAGCGTGGACGGGTCCGTGGGAACGGCTCGGGTCACGATCCGGGTCGTGGACGCGGCTACCCAGAGACAGCTCGAGAGCGTCCGACTCGATCTTCCGTTGGAGGATCGCTTCGCCCTGCTGGATACCGTCGCGACCCGGGTGGGTGGACTCGTTCAGCGAAGGGTGGGCCTCGAGGTGCGCCTCGACGAGCTCCGGGCGGGAACGGCCGAAGCGGAAGCGCTGGAGCTCGTCCAATCGGCGGAGTTCGAGCGGCGGACGGCCGAAGCCCTGGCGGAGGACGGTGCCCTGTCGGAGAGCGCGGCTGCGTTGTCCCGAGCCGATTCCCTCCTGTCCCTTGCTGCGGAGTTGGACGACGAGTGGGCGCAGCCGTTCATCCTCCAGGGATGGACGTCGGTACAGCGAGCCGAGCTGGAAGAGGATCGCAGCTTCGATGCGAGCGTCGAGGGCGCCGACATGGCGCCTCATCTCGGCCGCGCCCGGCGGCAGGCCCAGCTCGCCCTGGAGGTCGCGCCGGGAAGCCCGGAAGCGTTGGAGCTGAGTGGTGTGGCCACCTTTCGAACGTGGCAGGCGGGGCTGGCCCGGGACAGCACCGACATGCTTCTCGAGATGGCCGAGCGAGACCTGAGGGCCGCCATCCGCGGCGATCCCTCCCTGGCCAGGGCCCACGCCGCGCTTTCCACCCTGCTCAACGAGACGGGACACTTCGAAGAGGCGCTGATTCACGCCCAGGAAGCGCTGAATCGCGACCGCTTCCTCGACAACGCCGACGATCTCATCTTCCAGCTCGGCCAAGCTCTGATCGATCTGCGGATGGCGAGCGAGGCCGCCGAATGGTTCTCGGAGGGCCGACGTCGCTTCCCCGACGATCCGCGCTTTCCCGCCGCTCAGCTCTCTCTACTGAGCTACGGCAGCGAGATTCCGCCTGATGCGGATCGGGCGTGGGAGCTGGCTCGAGAGATGGAGCTCCTGTCCCCCCAGGCCACCCGGGGGATCAATGTCGCCTATGGACGCCTGCAGGTGGCCGCAGTTCTCGCCCGCGCCGGGAACCGGGACAGCGCCCGGGCCGTGATGAATCGTCTGGCGGCTGATCCCCTCATCCCCCGGGGGGATCCCGGAGTCCTTTACCTCGAATCCATCGCGTGGCTGAATCTCGGGCAGCGGGACAGCGCCCTCGCCGGGCTCGAGACCTTCGTGGAAGCCGTGCCTCAGCGGCGAGCCTACCTCGCCGAAGACTGGGCATTCGAGGCCCTGGCGGGGGACTCCGTCTTTCAGGCTCTCACCACACCCTGACGAGCCTTACCCAGGGCTCGCCTGAGCGCTGTTGGACCCACCGGACAGGCGCTACTGGACCCAGATGATGGGGTCGCAGATTTCCTCGCCGTCGATCTTCACGGCGTACCAGTAGAGACCTGGGTCGGTCCCCGGATCGACCGTCCCCTGAAGGGTGCCCTTCCTTGAGCGACAGGCGCCCTGCCAGTTCTTGAAGGGCACGCGATCGGGATCCTTGAAACAAATCTCGAAGCCCTTGCCACCGTCGTGGAACCACAGGACGGCCTGACCGCGCTGCACGATCGCGGTCCAGGGATTGGCGCACGTCTCCTCGTCGATCTGGACCCCGGTCTTCCGAACGTCTCCTTCACGAACGAGATCGCTCTGCTTCAGGACCGGGGAATCGTCCTTGTTCATCCTGTGCTCCTCCTCTCGTGGTCACCCACCGATGGGGCCCCCGGTCTCTCGGGGGATCCGGACCGCCTGGGTCGATATGTCAAATACACTGTATATCATCCGTCCAGCACACAAGGAAAAGCTTGTTTCCCCGGGGATTCCGGGATCCATGATCATCCGCGGCGACCCATCAGCGGGGAGCCGGCCCTCCTGGTCCACGTGGTGCCGGCGATTCGGGCAACCTGGGTCGCGAGAGTCGAAGGCCCCACGGTCACATTCGAATAGCGGCTTCCTTCGGAAGTCCGTCTCTCCTATGGGCGTTCGTCGTCACGGGCGCCCGGAGCCGAAGAAGCGGCGCTGGAGACACCGGCCGGCTCCCCTTCCGCGGAACCTGCCGGTAGGTAGACGGTGAATCGGGTGCCGATCTCCGGGTCGGACACGACCTCGATCCCGCCTCCGCTCTGCTCCACGACTCCGTGCACGGACGCCAGGTCCAGGCGAGGGCCTTCGTCGTCCCCTTCGAGCGCGAAGGGCTCGAAGAGGCGGAGAGCGACGTCCTCGGGAATCGCCTCGCCATCGTCCTCCACCGCCACGACTCCCCAGCGCCCGGCCGGGAACCTCGCGCCCTGCACGATCAACGGGCTTTCCACTTCCGTCAGCCGGGCGGAGAGGAGGATCCGCCCTCCGTCGGAAATCCGGTCCCGGGCGTAGGAGACGAGGGTGAGCAGGACATCTCGGAGGTGAGCGGGATCCGCCCGGACCGGGATCGCCTCGCCGGCCCGGATCTCGATCTCCACCTCCTCCCGCAGGTCCCGGCGAACCATCGCCCCCGTCTCTCTCACGAAGGCTGCGAGATCCAGGGTGCTCGGGCTCAACATCTGCCGTCTTCCAAAGGAGAGGAGTCGCTGCGTCAGGGCGCCGGCCTTCCGCGCCGCGTCCTCGGCGGCCGCCACGTCCCGAGCTACCTCCGGATCGCCTCCGTGACTCGCGGACAGGAGATCCAGGTGGCCTCGAATGACCGTGAGGAGGTTGTTGAACTCGTGTCCGAGGCCACCAGCCAGCCGGCCCACGGCCTTCAGCCTCTGCGCCTGCACGACCTCCTTCTCCAGCTCGCGACGCTGGGTCACGTCCTCGGCGAGGCCGGCAATCCGGATGACTTCACCCGTCTCGTCCCGCACGGGAA
>JBKHJU010000216.1:0-4691 GCA_046537985.1 Longimicrobiales bacterium | reverse complement strand
GGCGAACGCATCGCCTTCTCCGTCGCGGTGCAGCGCCCCTTCGCCAACGCGAAGCACATCGATCCCGAGTTGAGCCCGGACGGCTCGTCCGTCTACTTCGTCTCCGATCGGGGGGCTTCAGTGACGTCTATCGCCTCTCGCTCGGTGGCGAGACCCTGTGGCGGGTCACCGGGTGGCCACCGGTGTGAGCGGCGTGACGGATCTCGCATCGGCCCTGACGGTGGCCGATCAGAGGGGCGAAGTCCTCTTCACCCTGTTCTATCGCCAGACCTTCTTCGCCCGCGGCACGGGCACGATAGACGGACAGGAGGTGCCGACGGCCGGCCTGATCATCGATCGGACCATCGTGAACCGGGGGTCGACGGGAATCCAGTACCCCTTCTCCACCACGCGACGCTTCGAGACGGACGTGGGAGCGACCCTCCTCACGGGAACCCGCTCCGTGGACTCCCGGGCGAATTTCAGCTCCGGGGAGCGAGGCGGGACCTACTCCTTCTTCGAGGAGTGATTCCGGAGGGCCCTTCCCAACACTTCGATGAGCTCCTCCGGGGAGAAGGGCTTCTGGATGAACCATACGTCGGCAGGGAGGACTCCCCGACGTCCCGGGGAGTCGTGGTCGTAGCCGGACATCACGACCACCTGGACGTCGAGGCCCCGGGATCGAATCTCCTCCAGCAGGCCCCGGCCGCTCATTCCGGGGAGCACCAGGTCGGTCAGGACCACCTCGAAGCTCTCTCCTCGTTCTACCAGGATCTGCAGACCCGTCTCGGCGTCCTCGGCAAGCGTGGCGTCCATTCCGGCCCGCTGGAGGATTCGCTGGACGATCCGTCGCACGCTGGGGTCGTCCTCGATGGCCAGAACGGATCCGGTCAGGGTCGGGTCCGTGCCTTCCAGGTCGTCCGGGGTCGACGTCGGTCCGCTCTCGGCGTCCGCGTGGGCCGGAGGGAAGCGGATCTTGAACGTCGCCCCCTTTCCGGGACGGCTGTCGACGTGAATGGCTCCGCCGCTCTGCTTCACGATCCCGTAGGAAACGGCGAGGCCGAGGCCCGTGCCTCCCTGCTCCCTCCTGGTGGTGAAGAAGGGCTCGAAGACCCGGCTCCGCGTCTCGGCGTCCATGCCCGTTCCCGTATCGGACACCTGGAGGAAGACGCAGGAGCCCGGCCACAGCCCCGGTCTCTCGGCCGCCTCGTCCTCGCTCAGCACCTCGACGCCGGTGGATATCTCCAGAACTCCACCGCCCGGCATGGCTTCCCGGGCGTTCACCACCAGGTTCATGAGCACCTGCTCGAGCTGTCCCGGGTCGACCCGAACGGCGGGGAGATCCCCGGACATCCGGGTCACGATACGGATGTCCTCGCCCAGCACCCGGCGGAGAAGAGGCATCATTCCGGTGACGATGTCCCTCAGGTCCAGGACCCGCGGGCGGAGCACCTGCTCCCGGCTGAAGGCGAGGAGCTGACCCGTGAGCCGAGCGGCCCGCTCGGCCGAGCTCCGGATCAGCTCGACCTCTCCCCGCAGCGGGTGTGACTCGTCGAAATCCAGGAGAAGGAGATCGGACTGGGCGCTGATGACCGTGAGGATGTTGTTGAAGTCGTGGGCGATCCCGCCGGCCAGCCGTCCCACCGCCTCCATCTTCTGGGCCAGGCCGAGCTGCCGCTCCAGCTCCTTGCGCTCCGTGATGTCCTCTGCCACGCCGACGATGCGGACGACTTCTCCGTCCTCGTTCGTCACGGGAAAGGCCCGGTCCCAGATCCAGCGTACGTCTCCGTCGGGACGTACCACCCGGTACTCCACCTCGTAGGATCCCTCTACCTGGGACGGGAGGGCAGCACGGATCCGTTCCCGGTCCTCGGGGTGCAGGGTCCGGAGCCATGTGTCGGGCTGGTCCCGACGATAGAGGGACTGGGGTTCCCGCCCCCAGATTTCCCGATACGCCGGGCTCACGTACAGGATCTCCTCCGTGCCCGGCGTGCTGATCCAGAAGACGTCGTCGATGCTCTCGGCGATCTGGCGGAAGCGCTCCTCGCTCTTGCGTTGCTCCCGGGCGGCTTCTTCTCGCTCCCAGACTCGTCCGAGCTGGACGCCGATCTGGCTGAGGACCGCCTCCACGTCCGGATCCCTGCTCCTCCGCTCGACCCAGTAGATCTCCACGACGGCCAGGGTCCGGGTGCCGGAGACGATGGGCGCGCCCAGGCCGGACCGGACGGGAGAGGGGTCGGATTCGTCGACCCGGAGGAAATCGGGGTCCCCCTTCACGTCCTCCACCCATTCGGGGCTCCCTCGCTTCATCACGCGTCCGGGTAGCCCCTCGAGGACGTTCCAGGTGGGTCGATTCGTCGCGTCCCGGAAGGCTTCGAGCCCCTCCACCCCGTCCTCGAGGTACCAGATGTCGGTCGAGCGCGGCTCGCCCTCGGTTCCGGGGTCGGGATCGGCCAGAAAGGCGTGCCCCACCTCACAGGCGAGGGCGGCGCAGATCTCCGGGAGAGCGGCTTCGAGGGCCCTCCTCAGGGACCTGTGCTCGTTGACGACGGAGGTCACGGTCTGGAGGAGCTCGATGAGGCGTCGCTGCTGGCGAACCTCCTCCAGCTCGTCCTGCTGGCTCTCCAGCAGGTCGGCGACGGGGCCGGTGATATCCTGGATGTAGCCGGTCAGGAGGGGGTCGTTCCCTTCCTCGTCGCGCGTGGCGCGCCCCTGTTCCAGGACCCAGCGCTCTTCGTCTTCCCGGGTGCGGATCCGGTAGCTCAGGCGAAAGGACTCTCCGGAATTCACCGACTTCTGGACCTCGCTCCACACCCGGTCCCTGTCGTCGGGGTGGATGAGCTCGGCGAAGGGGATCCGGTTGTTCTGGATGAGGGCGGACGGAGGATATCCGGTCAAGTCCTCGACGTTGGCCGTGAGGCCCAGCATGGTCCACTCCTGGTCGTTCCGGCACCGGTAGACCACGCCCGGCAGATCCGAGAGGAGGTCGTTGAGGATGCCCCGAGCCTCGTCGTCGGAGTCCTGGACCCGGCTCGCGTCGTCGGAGTCCTGGACCCGTTCCTCGGCGGCCGGACCGGGCCTCCGGTCGTCCTCCTCGAAGGAAGGGAGTCGATCCTCGCCCGGGGGAGGGGGACCCTCAGTCATGGAGAGCCCGGACAGGGAGGAGGACGGGAGGACGATCGACCACACTGAGATCCCTCAATGGCATAGACACCTCTAAAGAATCGGCCCCGCCCGCCACCGTCGCAACCGGTCCACGTTCTGTCGTGATATCGCGCCCAGCGGGTCGGAGTGGAAAGCGATGTCGCGGATCTGGGATTCCGGCACGGCACCCGATACCCGACGACTCTCGAAGATCCCGTCGGTCGACACCGGCAGACCCACTCGGCTATCGTATCCCCATGAAAGCCGCAGTCCTCCACGAGCTCACCGACCTGTCCGACCTCACCGACCGGTCCGACCCCTACGTGCCCCTATCCCCGGAGGAGGTCCCCGATCCCGGGCCCAGGTCCGGAGAGCTCCTCGTCCGCGTCTCGGCCTGCGGCGTCTGCCACACCGAGCTCGACGAGATCGAGGGACGGACCCCCCCGCCCGAGCTTCCGGTCATTCCCGGACACCAGGTCGTGGGGCGGATCGAGGCCATCGGGGAGGGCACGGGCTCGTCGACTGGAACATCCTCCCGCGCGTCGTCTTCCGGTGCCGCCCCGCAGCGACTCTCCTCGTCGGACGTTCCGTTCCACAGCCCCGAATGGTCCATCGGCGACCGCGTCGGCGTCGCCTGGATCTACCACGCATGCGGCGCGTGCCGGTACTGCCGCGACGGGCTCGAGAACCTCTGCCCGGAGTTCATGGCCACGGGACGGGACGCCGACGGGGGATACGCCGAGTACATGACGGTGCCTGCAGCCTTCGCTCACCCCATCCCCGAGGGAATGGACGACATCCAGGCCGCGCCCCTTCTCTGCGCCGGAGCCATCGGGTACCGCTCCCTTCGTCTCTCCGACATCGAGGACGGCCAGCGGCTCGGCCTGACCGGATTCGGAGCGTCCGGCCACCTGGTTCTGAAGCTCGCGGTCTTCGACCTGCCCGAGACCGACGTCTTCGTCTTCGCCCGCAGCCCCGCGCAGCGGGAGTTCGCCCTGGAGCTGGGCGCGGCTTGGGCCGGGGACACCGAGGACGAGCCCCCGGAGCTCCTGGATGCGATCATCGACACGACGCCGGCGTGGAAGCCCGTCGTGGACGCGCTGGGGTGTCTGGCGCCGGGCGGCCGTCTCGTCATCAACGCCATCCGGAAGGAGGCGGGTGACCAGGAGTACCTCCAGGAGCTCGACTACCCGGACCACCTCTGGATGGAGAAGGAGATCAAGAACATATATACGAAAAATCATTAGATAATACAAAATCTATCACTTCTGAAAAATTAAGAGTTGTTTCCCCACGAGATAGAGTTTGGATATATAATGATGGAGATAGTGATATTATTGTAGATGCCCATGTATACGCTTTGCATGATTGAGGGGGTTTAATTAATGAGTAAAGAAAATAATAGGACTATAAAAGAAAAAGGAACTGAAGAAAAAATAAAAGATATTGATGAAAAATTCAAGACATTTGAAAATAATACAAGATTAATCCATCAGGGACAGATTCAAGAATTAGATATTCCTAGCCCTTATGATGAAGATGACCCTTACCATCCAAGTGTATTGTAC
>JBKHJU010000215.1:0-4696 GCA_046537985.1 Longimicrobiales bacterium | reverse complement strand
GCTCAAGGTCATCGGCCGGGCCGGCGTCGGCGTGGACAACATTGACCTGCCGGCGGCCACGGCCCGGGGGATCCCGGTCCTGAACGCCCCGGCCGGGAACACGGTCTCGGCGGCCGAGCTCACCATGGCCCTGATCCTGGCGGCGGCCCGAAAGGTGGCGCCGGCGGATCAGTCGGTGCGGGCCGGCGAGTGGAAGCGCTCCAGGTACGCCGGCACCGAGCTCCGGGGAAAGATCCTCGGTCTCGTCGGCGCCGGACGAATCGGGGGTGAGGTGGCCCGGCGGGGGAGGGCCTTCGGAATGAAGGTCATCGCCCACGATCCCTACCTGAACGAGGATCGGGCCGAGGAGCTGGGCATCGGGCGGGTGACCCTGGACGAGATCATCGACGGCGCCGACGTCCTCTCCCTCCACGTGCCCCTCAACGCCAGCACCCAGGGGATGATCGGAGCCGAGGAGCTGGAGCGCATGAAGCCCACCGCCATCCTGGTCAACGTGGCCCGGGGCGGAGTGGTGGACGAGGTCGCCCTGGCCCGGGCGCTCCACGAGGGCCACATCGCCGGCGCCGCCCTCGACGTCTTCGAGAACGAGCCCCTGGAGGACGACAGCCCCCTCCGGGAGGCGCCGAACATCACCCTGACGCCCCACCTGGGGGCTTCCACCTCGGAGGCCCAGGAGCTGGTGGCCACGGAGATCTCGGGAGCCGTGCGGGGCGCCCTCGTGGAGGGCGACCTCTCCCGGGCCCTGAACGCGCCCGCCATCGGGGCCGAGGCCATGAAGCGGCTGCGGCCCATCCTGACCCTGGGCCGGAAGGCCGGCGCCCTGGCTTGCGTCCTCTCCTCGGGCGGAATCGAGGGGGTGGAGGTGCGCTATGCCGGCGCCTCGGGCGACGACCTCGAGCCCCTGTCGGCTTCGGTGCTCTCGGGGCTCATGACCGTGATCCTCGGGGGCGACCAGGTGAATTTCGTCAACGCCCTCCACCTGGCCCGGGAGCGGGGCATCGCCATCTCCACCGCCCGCCTCGATCGTCGGACGGACTATTCCGAGTACCTGGAGGTGGTCGTCGACACGGGTGAGGGCGAAGTGCGGGTCTCGGGAGCCCTCCTGGGCGACCGCCACCCCCGCCTCGTGAAGATCCAGGACTATCACGTGGACATCGTTCCCCAGGGTTCCCTGGTCGTGCTGCGGAACCGGGACGTGCCCGGGGTCATCGGAAAGGTGGGGACGCTCCTCGGCTCCCACGACCTGAACATCGCCGAGTACCACCAGGCCCGGCTTTCCGCCGGCGGAGAGGCCCTGGCCGTGATCTCCGTGGACGGAAGCGTGGGGGCGGAGGTCCTGGAAGCTCTGAATGACCTGCCCGAGATCGTCGACGCCCGGGTGGCCGAGCTCGTCTAGCCGGCCGGCGTATCCAGGAGCATCAAGAGGAACAGCAGGGGCAGGTAGGCCAGGGAGGTGAAGAAGACCCACCGGGCCTTCCGCGCGGTGAGGTCTCCTCGGGTGGCGGCGATGCAGGGGGCGAGGTAGGCGAGGCTGAGGATCAGGGCCCCCAGCCAGTAGATTTCCCCGGTGACGCCCAGGAGGCTGGGAAAGAGGCTCACCGGCACCAGGGCCGTGGCGTAGAGGACCATGTGCCATCCGATCATGTGGCCCCCCGGGTCGCTGGGCGGGACGAGCAGGAAGCCCGCCCGGGCGTAATCCCTCCGCAGCAGCCAACCGATGGCCAGCACGTGGGGGAGCTGCCAGAGGAAGACCACGGCGAAGAGAGAGAGTCCCTCCAGGGAGAGGCCGTCGGTGGCCGCCGCCCACCCGATGAGGACCGGCATGGCTCCGGGGATGGCTCCCACCAGCGTGGCCAGGTACGACCGGACCTTCAGGGGCGTGTACCCCAGGGTATAGACCAGGGCCGAGAAGAGGGCCAGGGACGCGGGCAGCCAGCCCGCCGCCCACCAGAGGTAGCCCATCCCCAGCAGCAGCAGGCCCGTCCCGAAGACGAAGGCGGGAAGGGTCTCCACCCGGCCCGACGGAAGGGGCCGGCCCATGGTCCGCTCCATGAGGGCGTCGAGACGCCGCTCGATCACCTGGTTGAGGGCCAAGGAGCCAGCCGTCGCCGCCCCGGTTCCCAGGACGACGTGGAGGAGGAGCTCCACCTCGGGAGATCCCGCGGCGCCCACGAAGTAGGAGACGCCCGCCGCCACCATGACGTAGACGGCGATGCCCGGCTTGGTGAGCTCGACGTAGGCGGCGACCCGGGTGACGACGGCCGCGGTGCCCGTCGGAGGGTGGGCGAAGGGGCCGGCGTCGGAGGGGGTGGAGCCCGTGTCGACGGACGTTTCCTGGGTTGGACCCACCGTGCCCGTCCCCGCTCGAGGATGAGTGACTGGGAGACGCGGGCCGGAGGATCCGTCCCGCAGGGGACCGCCCGGAAACTGACCACGGGGAGAGAGCGGGTCAACCACGCCTCACCACGGAAACCCCATGCGTCCGATTCACGTACAATGAGGTGCACGGTCGGGAGCGGGGGCTCGGAAGCGGGGGCTCGTCGATGCCCGACGGTCGTGCGGGGGGGACACGCACCGCTCTCTCTCCTACTCCTGCGACGTCTTCGTCGCCCTCTTCAATCTTCCGGATCACCTCTCGATGGCTGGCACCGAAACCACATCGCCGGGACCCGCCTCGGGCGCCGGTGGATCGGGCACGGGCGGGGCCCAGCCTTCATCGACCGGGATCGGTGGTGCCACGGGCTCGGCGAGCGCGTTCGGCCCGGCTGGCGCCCACCCCACCATCCGGGAGCGGCGTAGGGGAGAGGGACGGATCTGGCGCATGGGACTCGCCCTCTCGGTGCTGGCCCACATCCTGGTCTTCGTCCTCTGGCCATCGGGCCCGGTCGAGGTCTCGCCGGACGTCGCGGCCGGCCCCCGGAGCGGGAGCCCCGAGGCCGCCGCCGGGGGAATGCAGGCGATGAACGTCCAGGCCCCGGCCGAGGAGATCGTCATTCCGCCGCCGCCGGCACCGGTTCCCACCGTCGAGCCGGTCGACCCCGTCGAGATCGAAGACACCGACCCCGTCGACGCTGCGGCCACCCTGGGTGAGGAGCCGGCCCTCGAAGAGCCGGGCGACGAGATCGGCACCGGTCGGGGAGACGGTGGTACGGCGGACGAGGGACGCTTCGGCCTCGTCCCCCCTTCGCCCCGGGGGATGATCGTTCCTCCCTCCAACGACGAGCTTCGGGGGAGCGAGGTCTCGGTCTGGGTCTTCGTCGACGAGACCGGCCGGGTCGTCCCCGACTCCACCCGTCTCGAGCCCCCCACCGGGGACCGGGACTTCAATGAGCGGCTGGTGGACGAGGCCGCCGAGTGGATCTTCGATCCGGCCCGGGAGGGCGGCGAACCGGTTGCGGCGTGGTTTCCGTACACGATCCGGATGTAGGGGAGGCCGTCGCCGGATGTAGCAGGCCTTTCTCAGAACCTCACCAGCCGGTTCACCTTCAGCACGAGCCCCCGGTTCGACAGCCTCGAGAACCGGTCGAGGACATCCGTGTTCCGCTCCTCCGTGTAGACCAGGAAGATTTCACTCCCCGGGGCGTGAATGCATAGTTGACCCGGGCCACTGCGAGGGTGGTTTCGAAGCTTCCGTGGGGGAGCTCCACCCGGTTGTACGAGACGCTGGGCTCCAGGGAAAGCTGCCGGAGGAGCTCGACGCGGCCCCGGCTGAAGGAGACCGATGTGAGATCGCCGTCGTAGAACTCCCCGTGTCCGGCCGACAGGCTTCCCGAGAAGAATCGCTGGGGCCCGAAGGAGTAGCCGACTTCCCGGGAGCCGAAGCCGTAGCGGCCGACGGGGATGGTCACGTCTTCGTGGATGGAAAAGGGGTTCTCGAGGAGCTCGTAGGTGTCGGCATACCGGACGGTGATCTGGTCGCTGCTCTCGAGCTCGATTCCCAGCCGGCCGCCGACCTCCCTCGACTCGATGAAGCCGGCGAGGTCGTTCTCCAGGTAGTCGGCGGTCCCCTCGAGCGTGCCCTGTCGGATCCACCCGATGGACTCGGGGCGGGGAGGCTGTCAAGCAGCGAGGGTCCAGCCCATCCGACACACGACTGTACGATCTTTCCGGCCTCCGGTATCTTCCGGATCAGCCGCCAGAAGCGTGGACGGGCTTCTCCGGCACACCTCAGAGTCAGCGGGAAGGCGGGATCATGCGTCGCATCGAGATGTACGACACGACCCTTCGGGACGGGTCCCAGGGGGAGGGGGTCCACTTCTCCCTCCACGACAAGCTCCAGATCGCCGAGATGCTGGACGAGCTTGGGTTCGACTTCATCGAGGGGGGCTATCCCCTCTCGAACCCCAAGGACTTCGAGTTCTTCCAGCGGGCCCGGGACCGGGATTGGAGCCACGCCCGCATCGCCGCATTCGGGATGACGCGGCGCCGGGACACCGCGGCCGGGGACGACACGGGGATGCAGGCCCTCCGGGACTCCATGGCGCCCGTCGTGACCATCGTGGGCAAGAGCTGGAACCTCCACGTCTCCGAGGTGCTGGGCGTGGACGAGCAGGAGAACCTGGCCATGATCCGGGATTCGGTGGCGTTCATCAAGGCCGAGGGGCGTCACGTCATCTACGACGCGGAGCACTACTTCGACGGCCTAGACGCCGATCCCGAATTCGCCCTCCGGACGATCCTGGCCGCGGCCGACGCC
>JBKHJU010000214.1:0-4719 GCA_046537985.1 Longimicrobiales bacterium | reverse complement strand
CCCCTGGAGGCCTCGGAGGAGGAGGTGCAGGGCCGCCTGGGCCGAGCGCTCCCGGACCGACTGCCGGTCCCCGCCGAACCGAAACGTCTTGCTCTTCGTCTCGCCGTCGATCCGGGACGCGTACCACACGGTTCCCACCGGCTTCTCCTCCGTCCCGCCCCCGGGACCGGCGATTCCGGTTATGGCGATCCCGGCCTCCGCTCCGAACCGATCGGTGATCCCCTCCGCCATGGCCCGCACCACGTCGTCGGAGACCGCTCCGTGGAGTCGGAGCAGCTCCTCGGACACCCCGAGATCCCGGATCTTCGATTCGTTCGAGTAGCTGACCACGCCGCCGAGGAAGTAGTCGGAGGAGCCGGGCCGGTCCGTGAGCCGCTGGGCCACCAACCCGCCCGTGCAGCTCTCGGCCACCGCCAGCATCCGCCCGCTGTCCACGAGTGCCCGGGCCACGGCATCCACCAGATCTCCACGGGGGGACTCGTAACGGTACCCCTCCACTACGGGCTCGATGGCCGCCTCGATTCGATCCAGCCACTCCTCGGCCTCCGCCTCGGTCCCCACGCCCCGGGCCGACAGTCGGAGGTCGGCCCCGGTCGAGCGGGGGAGGAAGGCCACGCTCACCGGTCCGGTCTCGTCGGGAAGGGCCTCCTCCACGGAGTCCGAGAGGACCGATTCCGGGATTCCGGTGGTGTGGATCATCCGGTGGAAGGTGGGACGGAGCCTGACTCCGAAGCGCTCGCGGAGGACGTCCTCCAGCTCCTCCTTCCAGATCGCTTCGACCTCCCGGGGGATGCCGGGAAGGAGGACGACGGTGGCGTCCTCCGCCTCCATCAGAATCCCGGGCGCGCTCCCCCGGGGGTTCCGCAGCAGGCGGGCTCCCGCCGGGACCTCGGCCTGGCTCCGGTTGGCCGGGGGAAGGCGGTCGAATCCCCACTCCCTGAAGCGGGCCTCCAGGGCATCGTAGAGGTCCTGCCGAAGCTCCAGCTCCCGTCCCATGAGGTCGGCCACGGCCTCCTTCGTCCGGTCGTCGGGGGTGGGACCGAGGCCGCCGGTGACGATCACCACTTCGGCCCGGTCCAGGGCCCTCGCGACCGTCGAGCGGATCTCGTCCTCGTCGTCGCCGACCGTGTAGCCGTCCCGGACGGTGAGCCCCGTCCGGACGAGGGCCCGTCCCAGCCACGCCTGGTTCGTGTTCACCGTCTCTCCCAGGAGGAGCTCGTCGCCCACGGAGATGACGGCCGCAATCGGAGCGGACGAGTCGTCGCGGGCCGTGGGGCGGGACCGCGGTCCCGACTCCGCCGGCCTCATATCGGACTGCCGAACGGCCGACGAGGAGTCGTCAAGCCGGACTCCGCACCTGGGCGTGGTAGCCCCAGAGATAGTCGAACATGGAGTGGAGCGTGAGGTAGACCGCCACGGCCAGGCTCAAACCCACGAACGCTTCGTGGAAGCCGCTCCAGGCGCTCCATGCGACCGATCCCTCCCATCCCCGGGCCTCCGCGATGAGCCGGAGGGGATACCAGAGCAGCAGGCTTCCGCTGAAGAGGTTCTGGGTAAAGGCCTTCCACTTGCCGCTCTTCCCCGCCGAGATGACGACTCCCCGGCCGGCGGCCCAGCTCCGAAAGGCGGTCACGCCCAGCTCCCGCCCGAAGATTACCACCAGCACCCATACCGGAAGCTCTCCCCACCACGGAATCGCCCCCGACGGATCGGCCCGATGGGAGAGGACGAAGAACGGGACGAAGGTCGAGATCATGAGGAGCTTGTCGGCCAGGGGATCCAGAAGCTTGCCCGTGTCCGTGATCCACCCGTGCTTCCGGGCCAGGTAGCCGTCCCAGAGATCGCTGACCGCCGCCACGACGAATGCGACGAAGGCCCACGCCCGGGCGCCCACGCCGGGGCTCAGGGCCAGGAAGAAGACCGCCGGGCAGGCGGCGATCCGTGCGACCGTGATGAGGTTGGGAAGGTTGAGCCGGCGGATCGCCATGAACGGGGCGCTGCTACTTGAGGTTGGCGACCACCCGCTTGCTGACCGACTTCAGCGTGTCGAATACGCCCTCTCCCTGGATTGCGATGGCCTCGAAGTCGGGCACGCCGCTCGGGTTGAGCTGCGCTCGAAGCTCTTCGACGGGCTGGATGTTCTCCAGATCCCGCTTGTTGTACTGGATGGACAGCGGAATCTCGGCGATGTCGTACCCGTACGCCTCGAGATTCTCGTACAGGTTGTGCATGGCCTCGATGTTCGCTTCCATCCTCGTCTCCTGGGAGTCGGCGACGAAGATGATGCCGTCCACTCCCTTGAGGATGAGCTTCCGGCTGGCGTTGTAGTAGACCTGTCCCGGAACCGTGTAGAGGTGGAATCGGGTCTTGAACCCTCGGACCTCGCCGAGGTCGATGGGTAGAAAGTCGAAGAAGAGGGTCCGCTCCGTCTCCGTGGCCAGGGAGATCATCTTTCCCTTGGTGTCGGGATTCACCCGGGAATAGATGTACTCCAGATTCGTTGTCTTTCCGCCGAGGCCGGTGCCGTAGTAGACGACCTTACAATTGATCTCCCGGCTGGCGTAGTTGATCATCGACATGGTCGACTACGCTCCGGGCCGGCGTGTCGCGGTGTCTCGAAGACGAAGGCTCTTCATGGGGGCTCGCTGCGAATTGTGACAGTGACGGCCGGAACGAGGCAATAAGGTCGGGTCTGGCGGTCGGGGAAGCAACCTCGGAAGTCGGGAGGAAGAGCCGGTCGCCGGAAAGGCTTCCTACGCGGCCGGGGTCCGGGCTTCCTCTTCCATCCGCTCGACGATGGAGCGCGCCCGCTGACGGAGGAGCCGTCGGGGCTCCCACGAGATGTAGTCTCGCAGGAGGTTGATATTGTCCACCGTAGCGTCCGCCGTGGCCATGTGGCCGAGGGCGGCCAGGCGATTCAGCGTCCGGGCGCTGAACAGGTCCCGCCGGTGACGGCTGATCTGATCTCGCACCACCAGGGCGGCGATGGCTCCGGCGGCGGCCGCGGCGAGCACCGCGATGGCGGTCGTCTGTAGCGTCCGATTGCTCATGGGTACCGTCGTTCGTTCCTGAAACGTCTCTGCTTCGTCCTTCGGTCCGTCACATCTCTCTCCTTCCGGAGAGCGCCTCGGCGATGGTCGTTCCGTCCACGTACTCGAGGTCGCTCCCCACCGGAATCCCGCGGGCGAGGCGGGTCACCCGGACCCCCCTGGAGCGGAGCATCTTCTCGAGAAAGACGGCCGTGGCCTCCCCCTCGACGCTGCTGTTCGTGGCCACGATGACCTCCTCCACCGGAGGATCGGCCGTGTCGATGCGCTCCCTGAGCGAGTCCACGTTCAGCTCGCCGGGCCCGATCCCGTCCAGGGGCGAAAGTCGTCCGCCCAGCACGTGGAAGAGCCCGCGGTACTCGTTGGTCCGCTCGATGGCCCCGACCTCGTACGCCTCTTCCACGACGCAGATCACGCTCTCGTCCCGCCGGGGTGAGGAGCAGATCTCGCAGACCTCGTCCTGGCTGTAGTTCCCGCAGATCCTGCAGGGGCGGACGTTCTCCGCCACATCGCGGATCGCCTCGGCGAGCTCCACGGCCTGGCTCTTCGGCACCTTCATGAGGTGATACACCAGCCGGAGAGCCGTTTTCGGACCGATCCCCGGCAGCTTCGCCAGCTGCGAGGTCAGGCGGTCGATCACCGACACGGACGCCGGACCCTCCGACTCCGGGCTCCCGCGAAGCCCCGGGGCGCGGAGCCCCGGATGACGGGGCGAGCGATCAGGACAGCCCCGGAATCTGAAACGGAAGCGAGAGCCCTCCCGTCGCTTTCTTCATCTCCTCTTCGTAGACCTTCTCGGCCCGGTTCTGGGCCTCGGAGACGGCCGCGAGAACCAGGTCTTCCAGCATCTCCACGTCCTCGGGATCGACCACGGTGCGATCGATCTCCACCCGCTTGACCCTTCCCTTTCCGTCGGCCGTGGCCTTGACCATGCCGCCCCCGGCCGAAGCCGTGACCTCCTTCTCACCCAGGCCTTCCTGGATCTCGGACATCTTGGACTGGAGCTTCTGGCTCATCTGCATGAGCTGCTGGAGGTTGTTCATGGAGTCGTCGGGTACCTGTCGATGGGTCGGAGTGACGTGATGACCGGCGTGCCGGCCGACGGGCCGTCGGGTGTGCTTTCCGGCCTCCGCGGCCCGGGTCGGGTTCGCGGCGTGACGGGCCCCGCTCGGTGGTGGTATCGGCTGACGGACGTGCTCGAGATCGGAGGATCAGTCCAGGAGCTCGAGGTCGAGTTCTTCTACAGCCCGCTCCAGGAGGGGTTCCCGCTCCAGGAGCTTCCGAAGTCGATCCTGCCGAACGGTTTCCGGCGAGATCCGATTCTCCGATCGATCCCGACTCGCGTCCCCCTCGGACACGCGAAGCTCCACCTCCCGTCCGGCCACGGCGGTGACGGCGTCGGCCAACCCTCGCCGGATCACCGGCTCCTGGAGACGCTCGAGCCCCGGTCCCGCCGGCAGGGCCACCTCCAGGACGCCGTGGCCGAGGCTCCGGGCCCGGGCCGCCCTGAGGAACGGCGACATTCCCGGGGGGATTCCCTGCCCCGTGGCCAGGAGCCGCTCCCAGCTCGCTTCGAGATCACCCCCGGAACCGGTCGCGGTCCCCGGAGTCTGCGTGGACGTCTCCGTGGACGTCGTCGTGGAGCCGACCGCCGACCCCGGCGTCGCGCCCG
>JBKHJU010000213.1:0-4737 GCA_046537985.1 Longimicrobiales bacterium | reverse complement strand
GAGCCCGATGGTCTATGGATTCGACGTGCCTCCCGACGTCGCCCCGGGGTGGGCCGAGGACGTTCGCGTCTCGGACGCCACTTCGTTGGACGTGGTGGCCCGGGCGGCGGGCGTGGACGTCGACGAGGTGGTGCGGATCAATCCCCACCTCGTCCGAGGCTACACGCCGCCGGACCGGGAGACGACGCTGCGGGTTCGGCCGGGTCGGCAGCCCGGTTCGCCGAGGTGTTCCCGACGATTCCCCCGGACGAGCGGGTCTCCTTCGTGGAGCACCAGGTCCGTCCGGGTGAGACCCTGAGCCACGTCGCGGACCGCTACCGGGTTTCTCTCAGCGAGCTCCGGGCAGCCAATCCGCGCCTGAATCCCCAGCGGATCCAGATCGGCCAGTGGGTGGTCGTGCCCCGGTCTCCGTCGGCGCAGCTCGCGGCCGGGGGCGGAGTGAGAATCGCCGTCACGGACGATCCGCAGTCTTCCGGTGCAGCTCCGGAGCCGGCCGCTTCCGGGAGCATGAGCTCCGACGCATCCGCCTACCTGCCTCCCGGATTCGTGGTCGGCTCGGAGACCGATCAGGTGGTCCATCGGGTGGCCTCGGGGGAATCCCTCTGGCTGATCGCCCGCCGTTACTGGGTGCACGTCTCGGAGGTCCGGGCCTGGAACGATCTCGGTCCCGACGAGGTCATCCGGCCGGGGGACGAGCTCGTGATCCGTGGGGTACGGCGGGCGTCCCGGTCCGTGTACCGGGTCCAACCGGGGGACACCCTGAGCGAGATCGCCCTTCGTCTCGGCGTGGGGACCGACGACCTCAGACGGGTGAATGGAATCGGCACCAACGACCAGATTCGCCCCGGGGACCAGGTAAGGATTCCCGCCCAGTAGACCGCGTCCGGGCAGCTACCGGGTCGGGGCTATCCCGCTTCGTCTGTTCCCCCCCTTTCGCTTCCTTCCTCCGCGGTCCAGGTGCCGCTTCGACCGCCGGCCTTCCGGACGAGTTCCACGCCCTGGATCTGCATGCCCCGGTCCAGGGACTTCACCATGTCGTAGACGGTGAGGAGGGCCGTCGTCGCAGCGGTGAGAGCTTCCATCTCCACTCCGGTCCGTCCGGCGATCCGGGCCAGGGCGCGACATCGCACTCCGGGGAGGTCGGGGTCCATTTCGAGCTCCACCGTCAGGGAGACGGCCGGAAGGAGGTGGCAGAGGGGAATGAGCTCTGCCGTCCGCTTGCCCGCCATGATCCCGGCCAGCTCGGCCACCTTCAGGACGTCCCCCTTTTCCGTCCTACCCTTCCGGATGGCTTCCAGCGCCTCGACCGACATCCGAATCCGTCCCACCGCCACAGCCTCCCGGCTCGTCACGTCCTTGTCGGCCACGTCCACCATCCGGGGCCGGCCCTCGTCGTCGAGATGGGTGAGGCCGGACGGGCTCTCGGAGGTCGGGTCGGACGTCGCGTCGCGTGGCTCGGAGCCGCGGTCCGTCATGAGGCCCTCTCCAGGGCATCGGACGAAAGTAGGGTCCGGCGGAGCTCCTGGACGAGCCCCGCCACGATGAGCTGGGGGTTCACGTTCCCGGAGGCCAGAAGCCTGGCCTCCTCCACCGGCTCGAAGGCCCGAGCGACGGCCACCGGATGGATCTTCCGGTCCCGGGCGATCCGCACGAGGTAGTCCCGACCGTCCTCGTTGATGATTCGGTCGTCCTGCCCGGCGGCGGCCGCCGCCAGATCCCGCAGCCATTGCTCCAGGTGGGTGAACAGGTCCAGGAGCCCCCGGGCTCCGCTGGCCGAGTACTCGCTGGCCAGGGTGAGACCGTCGGCGGCCCGGGGGCTCAAGCCGACCCGAAGGAGATGAAAGGACGATTCCCGGAGCTGCTCCAGTACGCCCTTCTCCCCGTCGGACGGCGGCAGGTAGTCCATCGCCCGGCCGATGGAGCCCTGGGCGAGCCGAGCCACCCGTCGAGCCTCCGCCTCGTCCGCTCCGGCTTCCTCCCGCAGGTAGGCGACGACCTCCTCTTCGGGGAGCCCCGGGAGATGGAGGGGGAAGGTCCGCGAGCGGATGGTCGGGAGAAGGCGACCGGGTCGGGGCGAGGTGAGGATGAAGAACGTGCCCGGAGGAGGCTCTTCCAGGAGCTTCAGGAGGGCGTTGGCCGCTTCGGGGCTGGATTCCTGGGGCACGAGCTCCTCGGCCTCGGCGATGATGAAGACCTGTCGCTCCGACATGGCCGGCTTTCGCCGGGCCATCCTCCGGACGGTTCGAGCCGTGGCCAGGTACAGGCCCCGCACGTCTTCCGAGTGGCTGGACCAGACCCCCTTCCGGCGTCGTTCCTCCAGGGCCTCGGCGCGGGCGTCCTCCAGGGTCCGGGCCAGCTTGTCCGGGCTGTACCCCCCGCCGGGGTGGAGGAGGGGAAAGAACCAGTGGAGATCCGGATGCTCCAGCCGGAGGGCGAGACGACAGTCCTTGCACTCTCCGCATGGGCCGCCGTCTTCCGGGCGGGGGCAGAGGACGAGCTGACCGATCCAGAGGGCCAGCCGCTGCTTTCCCACGCCCCGTGGGCCGTGGAGGAGGAGGGCCGACGGAAGGGCTCCCGAGCCCCGGGCTCTCGCCAGGGCCTCCCGAGTCTCCTCATGTCCGCGAAGACGGTGTAGGGTCATGGCGTCGAAGGGGTGACGGGGATGGGATCCTCGAGCGAAATCCGGGCGAGGGGATGAGCCTTCATCGGGACCGGAGCCATGGAAGGGGGTCCATGGCCTGGGGAGTTTCGCCCTGCACGGGTGCCCGGATCTGGAACTCCACGTGGGCCCCTTCCGGGGTGTCGCGTCCTCCCACGGTCCCCACCACCTGACCCTGCTCGACGTCCCGCCCTTCCACGACCCCGATCTCCTCCAGGTAGAGATAGAGGGTGTAAAACCCTCCGCCATGGCTCAAGACCACGGTGGGTCCGTACCCCTCGAACGGCCCGGCGAGGACGACGCGTCCGGGCCGAACGGCCCTCACCGGGGTTCCGGGCGGCGCCCCGATGCCGATCCCGTTCCACCGGAGGACCGTCCCGTTGGGACGGCGGTCGGGACCGAAGCGGTAGACCACGGGGCCCTCCACGGGCCACGGAAGGGAGCCCATGGCCTCGGAGTCGAGGGTGGGGGCACCGCTCGCCCGCCCGGCCACGGCGGCCCGGCGCTCGAGCTCCAGGCGTCGCTCTTCCAGATCGTCGATGAGACCCGTGAGCCGCTCCTCGTCCTGTGCCAGGACGTCGAGGCGGGATCGGGCGGTCGCCTCCCGGCTCCGGAAGCGCTCGAGGGTGCGTCGGTGCTCCGCCTCCACGTTCCGGAGCTCGGCCACCTCGCCGAGCTTGGTCTGGCGCAGTCGTCCGAGCTCGGCCATGGACTCCTGGAGCTCCCGGTTCTGGGCGCCGAGGGCGGATTCCAGCTCGCCGATCCGCTCGACCAGCGCCCGGTCGTACCGGGCGATGAGCTCGAGGTACCGGTACCGGTTCAGGAGGTCGGCGAAGGAGTCGGCGCCCAGGAGCACCCGCACCGTAGAGAGGGGCCCCCGCTGGTAGATGTCGCGGAGCCGTCGCAGGTGGATCGCCTCGCTTTCCCGGAGCCGCTCCCGGGTCCGGAAAAGCTCGGCGGTGGAGCTCTGGACCCGCTCGGCGGTGAGCTCGTGCTGGAGCTCGATCTCGGCGAGCACGGACCGGGAGGCGCTGATCTGCCGTTCGATGTTCCGGAGCTCGCCGGTCACGTCCCGAGCCCGGGAGCCCAGCGACTCCATCTCCCTCTGGAGCCGTGCCCGCTCCTCCCGGATCTCCTCGAGGCGAACCTGGCTCTGCTGGATCTCCTGCTGGAGATCCTCGGCCTGGGCCGAGATCCGGGCGGGGAGGGCGAGTCCGGCGACGAGGAGCACCGAGGCGAGGACCTTCGACCGAGCCCACATCTCAAACTCTCCCCAGGTGCCGCCGCAGGGCGAGGCCGCTGGCCGCCGAGCCGAAGAGCACGCCGCCCACGATCCCGAGTCCGAGCCACTCCCAGGGGAGCCAGGCGATGGAGAAGAGGAACTCGTCCACCGCCCAGTACGCGAGTCGGGTCAGCCCGACCGCCAACAGACCGCCCATGAGACCGGTGAGAGCCCCCTCGAGGAGGAAGGGCTTTCGGATGAACCACCGGGTCGCTCCGACGAGCTGCATGATCTCGATCTCGTCGCGACGGGCGAAGATGGCGATGCGGATGGCCGTGCCGATGATGAGGGCGGCCACCACGGCGAAGGCGCCTCCGATGATGGCCGAAGCCGCGGCACCGATTCGCCGCAGGAGGAAGAGGTCCTCCACCCATTCCTGGCCGTAGCGGACCTCTTCGACGAAGGGGAGGATCCGGGCGTCGTCGGCGATGGCCTGCACCGTCTCGGAAGACCGAGCGCCCTCCGCGAGCTGGATCTCGAAGGATGCGGGGAAGGGGTTCACCTCGAGGTCGGTGGTGAGTTCGCCGATCTCCGGCAGGTCCTCCCGGGCGATGCGCAGGGCCTCCTCCTTGTCCACGTACCGGACCCGGCTCACCGCCGGAATCTCCTCGAGCTGGCGGCGGCCGACATCCACTTCTTCCCGGGACGTGCCGTCGCGGATGAAAGCCACCACCTCGACCCGCTGCTCCACCGTCTCGAGGGCCAGCCGCAGGTTGTAGGTCGCCAGACCGAAGAGCCCCACCACCAAGAGGGCGAGTCCCACCATGGCAGCCGAGAGGCCGGTGAGGACGGGAGC
>JBKHJU010000212.1:0-4758 GCA_046537985.1 Longimicrobiales bacterium | reverse complement strand
GTCGTCTTCGTCATCCCAGCTCCTTCGGCCGGGATTCTTCCAGAAGTCGGAGCCACCCCGGTCGCCCCAGCTCCTCGATCCACCGGCTCGCCTCGGCGTGACCGTCGGCGTCGACGGCCGCCTGGCGGATCCCTCCCTCATCGTCGGCGGGAACGAAGAGGGCCAGGAAGCCGCCCCAGGACTCCCGCCCCACGACGATTTCCCAGATCCTTCCCTCTTCGTCCTCGAACTTCCACACGGTCCGTCGATTCTCCCGGCCGTCGAAGGTGGTCGATCGGATTCCGGTCACGCAGCCGAAACGCGGCGATCCAGGCCCCCCTGGTCCCGCCCGAACTCGCACGCGTCCAGGAATCGCCGGAGCACGAAGGAGAATCCTCCGGCCTCCACCACCTCGGTGGGAGTCGCCCCGGTGTGACTGCGCAGCGCCCTCCGGAACGCGGATCCGTCGCAGTATTCCAACTGGCGGGCCACGCTCTCCGCCGTCCTCCCAGGATCCGCAAGCCAGTACCCGGCGTGGAGGAGCCTGGTCCAGAGCAGGAGCTGGCCCACGGTCGGCAGGCCGCACTCCTTCAGGCACTCGCTGAGAAAAGGGCGACTCAGCCCCATCTCGCCCGCGAACTCGTCCGCGGACCAACGACGATGCACCCCGTCCAGAGCCCGGCGCACGGTGGTCAGCTCCCGGGCCGGAAGATAGCTGCTCACCGAACGGGTCACCAAGGCCGTGACGCCCCGCTCCAGGGAGCGAGCCACCGATCGCACCAGGATTCGGTCCGCCCCATCGAGATCCACCAGGAGAAGGTTGTGAATCCCCACCGTTCCCAGGCGAAAGAGGAGCCCCGGATCCCGGTGCCGCTGGACCAGGACGAGGAGGCCCAGGCCCGGAAAGCGAGAGCGAAATCGCAGGAGGTTCGACACCG
Source organism: Longimicrobiales bacterium (assembly GCA_046537985.1). Taxonomy (GTDB): domain Bacteria; phylum Gemmatimonadota; class Gemmatimonadetes; order Longimicrobiales; family Gaopeijiaceae; genus JBKHJU01. Next base: position 3,841 of record JBKHJU010000212.1, on the reverse strand, counting down.
CGCTCCCCCCGCTCCCGACGGACTCGAGATCGGCCACCGCCGCTGTGACGGGTCGCTCCCGGACCAGGCGTTGAAACCCGGACCAGGAAGCCGACTCGGCCGTCTGGTGGACGCTCCCCAGCGTCTCACACAGGTCGACCCGCCACCCGCGATCACGGGCGAAAACCGCGGTCAATCCCATGGGACCTTCGAAAAAGACATACCCTTGTCTCGAAATGAATCGGGCCGAAGCCCGCTTACCCGGGAAGTTGTTACCGACGGGTCAGAGGACCCGTCGTCGAACCCGATGCGACCCTCCTGAACAAGGATCACACCCCATGAAGAAGCTTCGCCGCGTCATTGCCCTCGTCGCCGTCCTCGGCGTCGGTGTCGGAGCCGCCGCCTGCACCTCTCCGGTGGCTCCGGATTCGAATTACGACATCGGTTCCAACAGCTACGACATCGGTTCCAACAGCTACGACATCGGCTCCAACAGCTACGACATCGGCTCCAACAGCTGACTCGCGGCAGGCCGCTCACAGCATCCCTGGCGTCGGCGGCTCACCGGCGGACCCCCCTACCCCTGAATTCGGATCCGGACCGCCCGAAGCTCAGGGACCGCTCGCCGCCGGCGTCAGGGCCTGAAGCGGAATTTCGAGGGCCGACATCGTTTCCGAAGACGGACGTGGAAGCTGGTGCTCAAGCATCTCGCTGTGCCGATTCCCTTCCAGTTCCCTCAGCTTCTCCTCGGCATCGAAGAGAATCCGGTTGACACCGTGCTTCTCGGCGAATTCCAGGCTCCGCCGAAGCCAGCGCTGACCTTCGTCCTGCTCACCCAGCACGATCCAGCTCTCACCTCGGTGGAGCATCATCTCGGCTGAGACCTCCACCCCCACATCCTCGAGAGGCTCCCGATCGAGTCGTTCGAGCCTGCGCTCGAAGCCCGTCCGGTCTCCCCGCAGAGCGGCGATATGCCCGAGAGCATCCAGCGCGATGACCCGGACATCAAGATTGTCGATTCCCGCGGCCACGACTTCGAATGCGTGCTCGGCGCTGGCCAGCTCACCACAGCGAAGGAAGATGTCTCCCAGATCGGCCAGGGCCCTGTAAAAGTAGAACTCGTTCGTTCCCAGGAATGATCGGACCGCCTCCCACCCGTGCTTCAGGGCTTCGTCAGTCCGGCCCGCGTGCTTCTCAACCAGGGCAAGGTTCTGGTGGGCCCGCCCTCGCAAGTCCGCATCTTCGATGGCCACGCCCATTTCCAGGACCTCCAGATAGGCGTCCCGGGCCCCTGGCAGATTGCCCCTGACCCGGTAGGTGTTGGCCAGACCGTCCATGGCGAGGGCCTGTCCCCGCTTCAGCCCGGCGGCCTCGGCCACCGTGCCGGCGGCATCGTACCAACGCTGTGATTCGTCCCAGGATCCGAGCCGTCGGTTCACCCGTCCGAGGAATCGAGCCGCGTCCACGGCCTGCTTCCCGTGGCAGCCGGCCACGGCGAGGTCGTAGGCCAATCGGTTCAGCTCACGGGCCCCGTGGAGATGCCCCTCGTTCTCGGCGTCCACGGCGAGGCTCAGGACGGAGGCGGCTATGCTCCCGTAATCCTCACCCTCCAGCGAATCGAGGACCTCCTTCCACTGCGCGGACGGGCGCTCCGACCCGGAGTTCTCCCGGATCTCGTCACGGACGGCGTCGACGCGCTCCTGGAAAAAGCCGGAGTCTACGGCGAAGTCGTCGTCCACGAGCTCCCGGAGGAGGCGCGCTACGAGGAACCGGAACGTCACCGCCCGATCCCGGCCCGGGTCGTCGGTCCCGTCGTCCACGTCCTGAAGGACCGGCCACCCGGGAAAGCGGGACCTGCGCTCGCGCTCGAAGGAAGACGGTGCGAGCGGCGGGCCTCCCGTTTCACGCCCCCCGATGGTCCGTCGGCGTCCCTTCTCCGAGGGCTCGAGATCCTCGTGGATCACGATGGATGCGCACTCCCCGGCGAGGAACATGAGCTCGTCCGCCGTCGCGGAATCGAAAGATGAGCGGGGAGTGCGGGAGTCGACCACCAGGAACCAGGCCCGCAACCCGTCGCTACCCAGCGCCACGCTGGCCAGGCTCCGGGGGGCCTCCACGAGAATCGCCCGGCCGGAGGAGACGAGGTCGGGCTCGTCGAGAAGTCCGGGGATTCCCCGCTCCCACGCGCGCTGCAGGGGCTCGACGGCAAAGGACCGTCGGGGTCGATCGGAGAGGAGGTCCAGCACGCAGTGCGTGTGCACCAGCCCCGGACCGTACTCGTCGATCCAGACGAGGGCCGCCCGATCGGCACCCGTCACCTGAAGGACGTCATGGAGTCGCTCAGCCACGAGGCGGCGGTCCTCTTCCACCCGGTGCATGGCGAGCGTCAGGCGTAGACGCATCTCTCTGTGGCCTCGAAGCTCGTCGAGGCTCACGACGTTCGACGTGGACATATAATCGGCGTGTCGTAGCTTGAGGGGGGACACTTCAAACGTATTCCCCCTCCGGAGAAAATACAACGCTTCTCGCCTCCCCCCGGCTTCCGACTCCGCCGTCGAGGTAGCGGGGGGCGGGCGATCACGTGGGAGAGCTACCGTATCGAGACGTCGACAAGCGGATCGGCCGGCGCCGGATCCCACCTCCAGACAGATCTGGGGCTCCTCTCCCTCTCCCTCATCTGGGGCGTCAACTTCCCCGTCATCAAGGTCGCCCTGGCAGAGCTCCATCCGCTGGCGTTCAACGCCCTGCGCTTTCCCCTGGCAGCCCTGGTCCTCTTCGTGCTCGTGCGGCGCCGAAGGGGACCCGGTCCTCCGATCCGGAAGGAGGACTGGCCCCTCCTCTTCGCTCTCGGGATCCTGGGAAATATCGGCTACCAGCTTCTCTTCATCTTCGGACTCGACGCCACCCTGGCCGGGAACGCGGCCATCCTCCTCGCCACAACCCCCGTGTGGACCACCCTCTTCTCCACCGTCCTGGGCCACGAACGGCCTCCCCTGGCCACCTGGCTGGGGATCTTCGCGACCCTGGGCGGGATGGTTCTCGTGGTCGGAGGTGGGTCACGAGCCATCGGTTTCGAGGAACAAGCCCTGACGGGTGACGTGATGATGATCGCGGCGGCCGTGGTCTGGTCGGCCTACACCGTGGGCGGCCGGGACCTGACGCGACGCTACGGCGCCCTCCGGGTCACCGGGTGGACCCTCTGGGTGGGGACGGCGGGCCTCGTCGCAATCGGGATCCCACACCTGACCCGGACCGCGCTGTCGGAAGTCTCCCCCCTGGCATGGGCCGGCGTCGCCTATGCCGGTGTCTTCGCCCTGGGAGTCGCCTACACCCTCTGGTACAACGGAGTGCGTCGCCTCGGGAGCACCACGACGGCCCTCTATTCGAACCTCGTCCCGGTGGTGGCCCTCGTCGCTGCGTGGCTCTGGCTGGGCGAGCGTCCCTCGCTCGTGCAGCTGGTGGGGGCGGCAGCGATCATCGCGGGAATCACGGCGGCCCGAGTCTACCGCCCCGCCCCGGCCGTTCCTGCCCTGCCCCCGACGGAGTGATCGTATCTCCGGCGGGTCGTCGAGGACGTGCGAGCGGAGCGCGACCCTCGAGGGACCTCGGACCTCCTACGACTTCTCTCCCCTCCGAAGCCGGGCCCGGTGCTGGATCTCCGGGAATTCATACAGGAGGAGTCCTTCGTTCGTGATCTCCGAGCGGACGCGGAAGCCGTCGTCCATGGAGATGAGGACCTTCTCCGCCGCCTCCAGGGAGAGGTCGAGGTCTGCGGCCACCTCCGTGACGGTCAGGGTGCCGTCCGTCCGCCCGGCCAGCAGCAGGACCTCCCGCTGGAATCCGGCCATGATCGCCTCCCGCC
>JBKHJU010000211.1:0-4770 GCA_046537985.1 Longimicrobiales bacterium | reverse complement strand
CCCCAGGGGAGGATCGCTCCCTCGTCGATGGAAAGGCTCGGATCGTCCACGAGAAGGTCCGGGTCGACCTCCTTCCGAAAGCCCATGCCGTCACACGCCTCACACGCCCCGTAGGGGGAATTGAAGGAGAACTGCCGGGGCTCCATCTCCACCAGGCTCGTGCCGCAGTGGGGACAGGCGTAGCGCTCGCTGAAGAGGTGGGAGACCGGGCTCGACCGCACGGCCGAGTCGGCTTCGCTGTCCGGCGCCGCGTCTTCCTCGAAGGCATCCGCCGCTTCCTCCGCTTTCTCCACTCCCTCGACTTTCCCCGAAGTTCCCGCTTTCCCGGCGCCTCCGACCTCCTCCCCGTCCTCGGGTTTCCGTCCTTCCCCCCCCTCTTCCAGCTCCGCCGGTTCGCCGGCTTCCTCGGATTCCCCGTCCTCCCGTTCCTCTTCTTCCTCGTCTTCCTTCCCTTCCGTCCCGTCCTCCGCCCCTCTTGCCGCTCCGGTCCGATGCTCCAGAACCTCCACGATTCCATCTGCGGTCCGGAGCGCCGTCTCCACCGAGTCGGCGATCCGGTCCCGGTCCCCCTTCCGGACCACGAGCCGGTCCACCACCAGCGAGACATCGTGGTTCTCGTACCGGTTGAGGTCCGGAGGATTCTCCAGGTCGTAGACCACGCCGTCGACACGGGCCCGGAGAAAGCCCTCCCTGCGCGCCGTCTCGAAGAGGTCCTTGAACTCCCCCTTCCGGCCCCGGACCAGGGGGGCCAGAATCTCGATCCGGGCGCCCTCCTCCAGCTCCAGGATCCGATCGACGATCTCGGTCGAGGCCTGACGGACCACGGGGCGCCCGCAATCCGGGCAGTGGGGCGTACCCACTCGGGCCCAGAGGAGTCGGAGATAGTCGTAGATCTCCGTGACCGTGCCCACGGTGGAGCGGGGATTGCTGGTGACCGTGTGCTGCTCGATGGAGATGGCCGGAGAGAGGCCCTCCACCGCATCCACGTCGGGCTTCTCCATGAGGCCCAGGAACTGTCGGGCATAGGCCGAGAGCGACTCGACGTAACGCCGCTGTCCCTCGGCGTAGATGGTGTCGAAGGCCAGGGAGGACTTTCCCGAGCCCGAGAGCCCCGTCACCACGATGAGCCGCTCCCGGGGAAGCTCCACGTCCACGTTGCGCAGGTTGTGCTCCCGCGCCCCGTGGACGGTCAGGGTGTCATGCGCCATCGAGCCGGGGTGGCCCCATCGATTCGGACCGGGAGCAGGGGAAATCCGGAGGTCCGGATCCCGGCGAGACGGACCCCGGGGATCCGGGCGCGCCCCAGGCGGCTCCGGAACCCCGCAGTCGACGAGAGACGAAGGGGAACGTGAACGCCCTCAACGCGTGGTGGACGCCTGCTCGTGCAGCCGGGTCACCCGCTCCTCCGTGGGCGGATGGGTCCGGAAGAGCTTCATGATTCCCGCCCCCCGGTCCCCGGCCAGGGGATTCACGATGGCCAGCTGCGCCGCGGCCGGATTCACGTTCATGGGGATCCGCTTCGCGTTCTCCTCGAGGCGTTGAAGGGCCCCGGCCAGGGCCAGGGGATTCCCGCAGATCTCGCCGCCGGTCCGGTCCGCCTGGAACTCGTTGGCCCGACTCATGGCGAACTGGAGGATCATCGCGGCGAGGGGCGCCACGATGGAGAGGATCAGGAGCCCGATGGGATTCCGATCGCCGTCCCTCCCGCCGAAGCCGCCCAGGATGGCGCCCCAGCGGGCCACGCTGGCGAGGAGGGCCACCGCACCGGCCATGGTGGCGGCCAGGGTGCCCACCAGCATGTGCCGGTGCTTGATGTGGGCCAGCTCGTGGGCGATCACCCCTTCCAGCTCGCTCTGGGAGAGGGCCTGGAGGATTCCGGAGGTGACGCAGACCACCGCCTTCTCGGGGCTGCGACCCGTGGCGAAGGCATTGGGCTGCCGGCTCTGGGCGACGGCGACCACGGGCATGGGTAGATCGGCCCGCTTCCGCAGGCGGTCCACCATGTCGTAGAGCTCGGGAGCATCGCTCCGCTCGAGGGTCTTGGCTTTGTACATCTTCAGGACCACCCGGTCGCTGAACCAGTACATCCCGAAGTTCATCAGGGCGGCGATGACGAAGAAGAGGAGGGCTCCTCCCCGCCCCGCCACGTACCCACCGATGACCACCAGGAGGGCCGTCAGCCCCGCCATGAGAAGGAAGATCTTTCCGAACTGCTTCATCGCAATCGTTCCGGTGTAGATGATTTCGTCGGCACCCTGTTCGACCTACCGCACGCCGCCCACCGGAAGCCCCGGCAGGCGCCGATCTCCATCTCGCATTCATACACTCCGGGCCGGCGCCGTGTGCCCCGCCGTGCAGCCACATCGACTCGCACCCGTGGAGCACCGTAAGCGCACCCGAACCAGGCGACGAATTCCCCGGTTTTCTGCTCCCAGGCATCCCATCTCTCCCGAGGACGCTCCGGCATGCCGTCGCCACGTCACCCGGGCGGTCGAGGGCTGTCCATCGTGCATGCGTCCGGAGGGTGTTCGGTGCCGCGCGATTCGAGTGAGCGAGCCCAACGAAAGACTCGGCTGCGCGCCGCCGTCAGGGAGCGCGGTCATTCGAGACTCACGGGTGCGCGAGCGGCCCTCCGGACGCATGCACGATGGTCAGCCCGACCACACCAGAGCGTCGAGCGTGGCGCCGGCACCCCCGCTCCGTCCTCAGTATCCCCATTCGCGATACAGGAAGAGCCCGAAGATCTCCGCCAGCTCGGCGCCGAACGCCCCGAAGCCCACCCCGCCCCCCCGAGTGAATCGGTCCTCGTAGAATCCTTCGACGGTCCATACGTCCCCGATCTGCCACTCGGCCCGCACCCCCCAGGGATTCTGGGTCGCCTGGGCCCCGCCGACATTCCCGAGTGGCTGCAGGACGGCGGACACGAAGAGGTCCTCGGTGACGTACTGCCCGACCTCCACCTGGGTCGACGCCACGGCGCCCTCCACGCTCCCGAGCGCGGTGGAGGATCCGCTCCCTCCGCCGAAGTTGCTCTCCTGGGTCACCGCCAGGTAGTCCAGGCCGATGCCCACGTCCTGGACCACGGACCCGAGGGCCCCGACGAGGAAGGAGCTTCCCGCTCCCAGCGCCTGCTGGACCACGGCCGCGTTCTGGGATCCCAGGTCGTAGGTGGGCCGTCCGAAGAACAGGTAGCTGACGAGATCGGACTCGGCGATGGGCGGCTGGGCGTCGCTGGACAGGTTCACACGGGGCTCCGCGAGCGTGCCTGTCACGCTGGCGGTGATGTTCAAGGGCTCCTGCTCGGCCGTTCGGAGTCGGGTCACCGCCTGGATCGCCAGGGTCGGGTTGAGGCCCGGGGTGCCTACGAACTCCACGGTTCCCTCCTGAACCTGAAACTGACGCCCATAGAGAGAATACGTCCCTCGGATGGCGTTGAGCTCTCCCGTGAGAACCAGATTTCCGGAGTTCCGATTCCAGTTCACCACCAGGTTCCCACCCATCTCGACGTTCATGGATCGACTGCGAAGCCAGGTGTTTCGCTGAACACCGAGCTCCACTTCCACCCGCAGGTTCTGGAGGAAGGGGTTCGGGCTGGCCTCGATCTCGGGCTGCGCCGCGACGAAGCTGGTGTCCACCACGTCGAAGAAGCGCGGATCGGAAAGATCGATGACCTCGGTGCCCCGGGCGAACTCCTCGATCCGCAGGACCCCCTCGTCCACGCGAGCGGTCCCCGTGATGACAGGCTGCCGATAGGTCCCCCGAAGGGTCACGTCTCCCCCGAGCCGCGCCTCGAGATCCAGTCGATCGATCCCCTGGAAGCCGGAGGCGCTGATGCTCAAGTCGAGCTCCGGGTCGCTCGGAGGTGTCAGGGCCATGGTTCCCTCGATCCGTGCATCGCCGAGGGAGGTGGCCCGAAGGTCGACCTCGGCGGTAGAGCCCCCGGTCAGGGACACGGTGCCCGCGATCCCGTTGGGGCGGATGCCGAGGCCGGGAAGGCTGAAAGCGCCCCCCTGCACGTTCAGCGCTCCCGACGGATCGAGGCTCTCGGGCGAGCCGGCGAGGCGTACCTCCCCGCTGACGGTCCCCTGCACATCGTCGACCGCTTCGGTCAGGGTGGCCAGGCCCGCCAGCGGAAACGAGTCCACGACGGCTCGGACGTCCACCGGTTCGGTCGGAACCCGGGAATCCATGTCCTGCAGGGACAGCTCCACCGGATAGCTCCCTTCCACCCGCGCGGCGAGGAGGTCGTCCCTCCATGCCTCGAGCGTCCCGGAGGCCCGCCGGTCCTCGTACTCGACGTCCCCCTCCACCCGGGTGAGAAGAAGGTTGCGGAACCCGAGGCTGTCCACGGCCACGGATCCCGAGGCCACGGGACGTGCCGCCGTCCCCCGCACCCTCAGCTCCAGGTCCAGGCGGCCCCGGAGGGGCTCGTCGAGCTGCATCAATCCCATCGTCCGCTCCAGATTCAGACGCTGGATCTGCAAATCGAAATCGGCCTCACCCTCCCGGGGGAGGATGCCGTCGGCGTGGAGTCGCATGGGATCGTCCCCGGGTCGCACGAGGGTGAAGTCCCGAACCTGGATCCCGGCGGAATCCCAGTCGACGAACGCGGTGTCCTCGAGGGCCCACTCCACGGCGTCGAAGCGGAGGGCCAGCTCCTCCAGCTCGACCGAACCGTCGAGGCTGTCCGCCTGGAACGACGCGCGTCCTCGATAGTCCTCCGCCTCGTGGCGCTGCAACTCGAGCACCACCCGACCGGCGGGCCGCGTG
>JBKHJU010000210.1:0-4811 GCA_046537985.1 Longimicrobiales bacterium | reverse complement strand
CTCGTCGCCTCTCACGCACCGGACCCCTCCTCGTCCGTCACCCCCGTGCCGACCATTCTCACTCAGCCGGCCAGGAGCAGGTACGTCAGGAATCCCCCGCCTGCCAGCCAGCAGTACACGGCGAAGTGGTGAAATGCGCGACGGCGGAGGAGGGCCACGAAGGTACGGATGGCCAGGACACCCGTCACCGCCGCCACCCCACCTCCCAGGAGGAGGACGCCGCCCGGGATGCCCGCGCCCCCCGACGAGAAGATCCCGGGCAGCTCCAGGACCGACGCCCCGGCGATGGCCGGAAGGGCCATGAGAAAGGAGAATGCCGCCGCCTCCCGAGGCTCGACCCCCAGCCAGACGGCTGCCACGACCGTGGCTCCGGAACGGGAAATTCCGGGCACGAGGGCGAAGCTCTGGGCCACGCCCATGACCAGGGCGGTCCCGGCGGCCATCTCCTTCCATCGGGTCTCGTCGTCGGACCTCAGAACCGTCCGCGTGCTCCAGAGGAGCCCGCCCGTGACGAAGAGGGCGATTCCGACCGTGGCCGGGGCGTCGAAGAGGGCTGCCACGCGATCCCGCCAAAGGACCCCCACCACCCCGGCGGGAATCGTGGCCAGGACCAGCAAACCGACGTATCGCCAGGCGTCCCTCTGGCCCCGAAAGATTCCGGACGTCAGGCCGGCGACCCGTCCCCGGTACGCCACCACGATGGAGAGGAGGGTCGCCAGGTGCACCGTGACCTCGAAGAGGACTCCCGGAAGCTCGATGCCCAGCAGGGCCTGGCCCATGACCAGGTGCCCGGAGCTCGAAACCGGAAGGAACTCGGTGGCTCCCTGGATCGCCCCCAGCAGGGCGGACTCCCAGGAGCTCAAGAAGCGGCCTCCGACCCCTCTGACGAATCGACGGCTTCCGAAGAGCCGGGCGTTTCCGACGATTCACCCGTTCGGAACGCCTCCGCCGCCGAGGACGCCCCGATCGTTCCCTCGGCCCCCCTCCCCGCCAGCACGTCCCGGTAGAGCTCCTCGTACATGGGAAGGATCCGAGCGACCGAGAACCCTTCCACGGCCCTCCGCCTCGCAGCCTCACTGGCCTCATTCCAGCGCTCCTCGTCGGAGAGGAGGATCCTGCACGACTCGGCCATCTCCTCCACAGCCCCCACCTCGTGGAGGAAGCCTCCTTCCCCGTCCTTCACCACCTCCGGCAGCCCGCCCACCCGGGTGGCCACGATGGGACAGCCGCACGCCATGGCTTCGAGGGCGGCCAGTCCGAAGGACTCGGAGCGGGACGGGAGGAGAAAGACGTCGGCGCACGGGAGGAGCTCCTCCACCGTGGAATGCTTCCCCAGGAAGACGGTCCGGTCGGCCACCTCCAGGGCCTCGGCCCTCTCCTGGGCCCGGGAGCGCTCCGGCCCGTCCCCGATCATCACCAGGCGCGCCGGCACGTCCTTCGCGACGGCGGCGAAGGTCGACACCACGTCCTCCACCCGCTTCACCCGCCGGAAGTTGGAGACGTGCATGAGGATCTTCTCGCCTTCGGGGGCCAGCGACGCCCGGTGGCACGGCACTCGATCCCGACGGAAGCGCTCCGGATCGATGAAGTTGGGGATGACCCGGATCCGGTCGTCCGGCACGTCGAAATGGCGGACCGTCTCGTCCTTCAGGAACCGGGAGACGGCCGAGATCCCCTGGGAGTGGAGGATGGAGAACCGGGTGATGGACTGGAAGGACGGGTGCTGGCCGATGAGAGTGATGTCGGTGCCGTGCAAGGTCGTCACCACCGGCAGCTCGCGCTCCGGATGGAGCATCTGCCTTGCGACCCACGCCGACGTGGCGTGGGGAATGGCGTAGTGGACGTGGAAGAGGTCCAGGTCGTAGTTCCGGGCCGCGTCGTGGATGGCCACGGAGAGGGCCATGGAGTACGGCGGATGCTCGAACAGGGGATACTGGTCCATCTCCACCTCGTGGAAGAAGACCCGCTCATGGAAGCGGTCCAGGCGGAAGGGCTGTGCGTAGGACACGAAGTGGACCTCGTGGCCCCGGGCTGCCAGGTGGAGGCCCAGCTCGGTGGCCACCGCTCCGGATCCCCCGTAGGTGGGATAGCAGGTGATGCCGATCTTCATTCGGTTCCTCCCAGAACTTCCCGAGACGTCCAGGCCCGGCCCGAGGCCCGGGCTGCGTCGGACCACACTCTCACCACCCTCTCCACCTGCTCCTCCAGGGGCGCTCCGGCATCGACCTCCACCGCGTCGTCGGGTAGCTGATTCCGGAACCAGGTGAGCTGGCGCCGGGAGTACTGGCGCGTTCGGATCTCCATGCGATCCACCGCCTCGTCCAGCTCCAGGGATCCTTCCAGGTATTCGACCATCTCGCCGTATCCGGCACCCGTGAGCCCCGGATCCTCGGGGGAGCAGCCGGCGCGAAGCAGCCGCTCCACTTCCTCTGCCAGGCCCTCCGCCACCATCCGCTCGGTCCGCTCCCGGATCCTCCGGTCCAGGTCGTCGCGCTCTCGCTTCAGCACCAGGACCACTCCGGGAACGCCGTCGGCCCGGGAACCCTGCTCAGAACCTGCGTCCGGCGGACCGGCGTTCGAGTCGCCCGCCGGCGAGGCGACGCCCTCTCCGACTCGGGCGTTGTCACCCGGGTCGTCCTCGTCGTGCCAGTCGGAGAGGGGGCGGCCGGTCTGGAGCGCCACCTCGAGGGTCCGCGTCAGCCGCTGCCGCCCCCCTTCGGCCGCCACCCCGGCCCGAGCCGGGTCGAGGCGCTCCACCCACGACTCCAATCTCTCCCGTTCCAGCCCCGAGAGGTACTCCCGGAGCCGCTCCCGACGATCCTTGTCCACCGGAGGCTCCCGGAAGAGGGGGTCCGTGAGGGCCTTCAGGTAGAAGCCGGTTCCTCCGACGAGAACGGGCACCCTTCCGCGACCCCGGATCTCCCGGATCCAGCGCCGGGCGTCCCGGGCGAACTCCCCGGCGCTGTGAGTCTCGTCGGGGTCCAGGAGGTCGAGCCCGTGGTGAGCCACGCTCGCTCGCTCCGGGAGGGTGGCCTTGGCCGTACCCACATCCATCCCCCGGTAGACCTGGCGGGAGTCCATGCAGATGATCTCTCCGTCCAGCTCGCGCGCGACCTCGAGCGAGAGGCGGGTCTTTCCCACCGCCGTCGGCCCGACCAGCGCGAGGAACCGGGGATCCGTCTCCCGGCCTCCGTGGCCGCCTCCCTCCGACGCGCCGGTCCGTCCCCCCGCTTCCTCCCCCGTCGTCATCGTCCGAACTTCCGCTCGAGCTCGGCCCGGGAGAGGCGAACGATGGTGGGACGCCCGTGAACGTCGTGGTGCGGAAGCTCGGTGGCGAAGAGCTGGTCCACCAGCTCCACCATCTCCTCCTGGCTCAGAAGCTGCCCGGCCTTGATGGCCCCCTTGCACGCGAACGTCTTGGCAATCCGGTCGTGCTGGCTGTGGGCGGAGCGGACCAGCTCGGATCCGTGGGTGAGCTCCTCCACCATCTCCCGGAAGCAGCGCTCCGCGTCGAAGTACGGATGGGGATTGGGTACCGCCTGCACGATGACGGTGTTTCCGCCGAAGCCCTCCACCTCGAAGCCGGCCCGCTCGAGCAACCCTTCCAGGGCCAGGACCTGCTCGTATTCGGGGCCGGCAAGTCGAATCGTGAGCGGAAAGAGAAGCCGCTGGCTCGCCGCCTCGCCCGATTCGAATGAGCCCATGAGCCGCTCGTAGAGGATGCGCTCGTGGGCCGAGTGCTGGTCGATCAGGAGGAGCCCGTCCCGGGTCTCGGCGACGATCCACGTCCGGTGCACCTGGAAGAGCCGGGGAGAGACCGCCGGAAGGGCTTCGTCCCCGGCGTCCGGGTCCTCCCGGCCTCCCTCTCCGACTCCTTCGGCCTCTCCCTCCTCGACCTGTCGCGAGGACACGAAGAGGGCCATCTGTCCTTCCCCCGACCGTGTCCTGGACGCCCCCGACTCCCGGCGTGGCCCGCCGGCTCCGGGCATCCCCCGCCGGGATCCTTCGCCGTCCGGCCGCCCACCACCCGGCCGCTCCCGCACGGCCAACCGGGAGGGCGCCAGCTGGGTGTCCAGGGTGGCGGCGCTGGCCTCTCCCGCGAGGCTCCGCCGGACCGCCTCCTCCACCATGGCCTCGACGGCCCCCGAGTCCCTGAACCGGACTTCTTCCTTCGTGGGATGGACGTTCACGTCGACGGTTCCGGGGCGCACCTGGAGATAGAGGAAGAGCCAGGGTCGAACGTCGGGAGCGACCGTGGTGTGGTACCCCCGGTCCGCGGCCCGGATCAGCCCCCGATCCCGGACGGGACGGCCGTTGACGAACAGGTACGCCCGCCGGAAGCCCGGAGACGCGGCGTCGGGCCGCTGGATGAGCCCCCGGAGGGCGATCTCTCCTTTCTCGTTGGACACGGGGAGAAGGGCCGTGGCGTCCTCCTCTCCCCAGAGGTCGGCGATGCGGGCGGCCAGCTCCTTCGAGCGATCCAGCTCCAGGAGGGGCCGGCCGTCCGACTCCAGGGTGAAGGCCACCGCCGGATTCGCCAGGGCCAGGGTCGTGACCGCCTCGCTCACGGCTCGGGTCTCGGCCCCCACGGCCTTCAAGAACTTGGCCCGAGCCGGCGCGTTGAAGAAGAGCCTCTCCACGTCGACGGTCGTCCCGCGGCTCCGGGCCGCGTCCTCGACGCCGAGGATCCTTCCCCTCTCGATCCGGATCCGTGTGCCCACGTCTCCGTCGGCCTCGCACGTCTCCACGGTCATCCTGGAGACCGCTGCGATGGAGGGGATCGCCTCTCCGCGGAAGCCGAAGGTCTCCAC
>JBKHJU010000209.1:0-4813 GCA_046537985.1 Longimicrobiales bacterium | reverse complement strand
ATGGGGATCTCCCCTCCGAGATGCTCTCGCATGGCCGCCACGGTCGCCCCCGAGACCGTGGACACGACGACCTGGGAGCCGGGATCCAGCTCCCCGGAGATCTCGTCGAGGATCGGATCGAGCTGCTGGGGCTGCACGCAGATGAGGACCAGATCCGATCCGCGAACGGCCTCCACGTTGTCGGCGGTGGTGCGCACTCCCCGGTCGGCCAGATGCTCCAGGAGCTCGGTCCGCCGCCGGGTCACCACGAGGTGCTCCGGGGCCACCAGCTCCGACGCGAGGAGGCCTTCCGCGATGGCGACGCCCAGGTTACCGGCGCCGATGATTGCGATTCCTTCGAAGTCTCCCGTGCTCATCTCTCTCCTCGTTCTCTCCGGCCTTCTCTACGACGGAGGTGGGATCGGGACACCCCCCGACGGGCAGGGGAAGCTCTACGGGAGTGCGCAAAACTTCAAGCCCGACCCGGTCTTCCGCTGCCGCGCCCGTCCCGACGGAAAAGGGGCGCTCCAGGCGACGGATCAGCCCCGAACCCGGTCCTCCAGAAAGCTCACGACGGCTCCGTTACCCGCTTCCCGGGCCATGCTCAGAGGAGTTCGCCCGTCGTCGCTCCGGGGGGCCACGTCTGCGCCGTGCCCAACGAGGAGCTTCACAAGGGGAAGGTTCCCGTGGGAAGCGGCCTGATGGAGGGGTCGCCACCCACCGGCCTGGGCCGGATTCGGATCGGCGCCCCGGGCCAGGAGCATCTCGCAGATCCGATGGGCCACCTCGGACTCCCCGTGAGCGGCGGCGGAGTGGAGGGGCGTGACCCGCATGGTGTTTTCGGAAGCGACGTCGGGCTCCGCTCCGGCCTCGAGGAGGACCTCCACCACCTCCGGATGCCCGAAAAAGGCGGCCAAGCCGAGAGGGGAAAAGCCGTCGGACGAGGTCCGTCGGACCAGGGAGGCATCCTCCTGCACGAGATCCCTGACCCGATCGACCCGCCCCGAGGCGGCAGCCTCGAAGATGTCGGTCCGCGGCCGGTGATCCGTGAGGAGGTTCACCACCTCGTGCTGGCCGTGATAGACGGCCAGGAGAAGCCCGCTCCGTCCCTCGGCATCGTGGGCCTCGAGGAGTCCCGGGTCCGCACGCACCAGCTCCTCCACCCGGGCCCGATCGCCCTGGATCACGGCGCTGAAGAAGGCTCTTTCGCTGGAACTGGACATGGCGTGGAAGATGCGTGGCGGAGTCCCCACCCGCCACCCGCCCCGGATCCCGGGGCTGGAACCCCACGGAGGGTTATGCTAGAATATCGCCGCCGCCGGACCGGGGTGACGGGGATCCGGACCCCCGGCGAGATGGGGTGTAGCTCAATTGGCAGAGCGCCTGGCTGTTAACCAGGATGTTGCAGGTTCGAGTCCTGCCGCCCCAGCTTTCGATTGGTTCGCGATTGTGGATCCGTTCTTTTCCGAAGGTGAATGCGCCCCCTCCGCACGCGACACGCGGAGGGGGCGTTACTGCTTCCCAGGAGTCCCATGGCGCGCAAGGTCGAGATCCCAACGGAGATCACGCTCGATGACTACGCGAGCTACGCCCACCTCTCACCCGCTGTCCGCGAGCTGGAGGCCGAAGCTCGCCTCCTCGCTCCCCGCCTCGAGGGCCGTACCGTCTGGATGGTGAACTCCACCGCCCGGGGGGGAGGGGTCGCCGAGATGCTTCCCACGATGGTGAGCCTCCTCCGGCAGCTGGACATTCCCGCCGAGTGGGTGGTCATCGAATCCGACGACCCGGACTTCTTCGCCCTCACGAAGCGCATCCACAACCTGATCCACGGAGAGGGAGATCCGGGCTTCGACGACGACGACCGCACCCTCTATGAGCGGGTCGCCGAGGAAAACGCGACCCGGCTGCGGGACTGGATCTCTCCCGACGACATCGTCGTCATCCACGACCCCCAGCCCATGGGACTCGCCCCCTTCCTAGCCGAGGACCCGGGGGCCACGATGATCTGGCGATGCCACATCGGCCTCGACGACTCGAACGCGGGGACGCGGGACGTCTGGGGCTTCCTGGAGCCCTATTCCCGGAGCTTCCGGACGGCGGTCTTCTCCGCCCCGGAGTACGTTCCCGACATCTTTCCCCGGACCACGATCATCTTTCCGGCCATCGATCCCCTGACGAGGAAGAACCGAGAGCTCTCCATCCATCGGGTGTGCGGGATCCTGGAGAACGCGGCCCTCTCGGCCGCGCTGGGCCCCGTGGTCACGCCACGCTATCCTCACGTTGCGCTACGGGTCGGCCCGCGGGGCACCACCCTACCGGCCGACTCCATGGGCGACCCGGGACTTCTGAGCCGACCCATCGTGGCCCAGATCTCCCGTTGGGACCGGCTGAAGGGCTTCGTCTGGGTCTTGAAGGCCTTCGTGAAGGTCAAGCGTCGCCTCCACGGTGGGAACGGGCTGGAGCCCGTCCAGCGGAGGCGTCTCGAGCTCGCTCGGCTGGTCCTGGCCGGACCCGATCCGACGGCGGTGGAAGACGACCCCGAGGGCCGGGAGGTCTTCTCCGAGCTGGCCCGTCTCTACGCGGAACTGGACCCGGGGCTCCAGGAGGACATCGCCATCCTCTCCCTGCCCATGGCGTCCCGGGCCGAGAACGCCCTCATGGTCAACGCCCTCCAGAGGACGTCGTCCGTCGTCGTCCAGAACTCCCTGCGGGAAGGCTTCGGCCTGACGGTCGCCGAGGCCATGTGGAAGCGCGTGCCCGTCCTCACGAACTCGCAGGCGTGCGGCACCCGTCAGCAGATCCGGGACGGGATCGACGGACGGCTCGTGGAAGATCCAACCGATATCGACGAGCTGGCCCGGGTGCTCGACGAGATGCTCGCCGATCACGAGCAGCGGGACGCCTGGGGACGTACCGCCCAGCGTCGAGCCTACGACGAGTTCCTGATCTTCGCCCAGATCCGGAAGTGGCTCCGCCTCCTCGTGCAGCACGTGTAGAGGTCTGTTGAAGAAGGACAGCGGGGTCCCGTCCCGGCCGGGATTCAGCGAGGCGACGAGAGGCTCGTGCCGATTTCGGCGTATCCGCCCCCCTGGAACGCCGACCTCCGGTACCCACCCCCGAACCGGAAATCCCAGCCCGGCCGGATGGACATCTCGATCTCTCCGGTGATGTCCCAGGGAACGTAGTGCTCCCGCTGGAACTGGAGGTCGATGCTCGAATCCGGCGCTCCGGGAACGGCGGCGACCAGGACCGGACGATCTTCCCGGGCGTGGAACCCCCAGGAGCCGTCGAGGACGACCCGGACGCCTCCGGACCGTCCATACCATGCCTGAAGGAGGAGGGAGTGGCTCAGGATCTCCGCCGGCGTGTAGGCTCCGGCGTACCAGCCTGCCAGGCGCCCCTGATAGTCCCACCTCCAGGGATCGAGAGCCGCGTAGCTGCTCTCGTCGGAGTCGGCGGCCCGGAGAGCGTAGCCGGCACGGAAGCCTCCGTCCTCGCTCCGGAGAATCGGTGCCAGGAACCAGGCGCCCGCGTCGTCGATGCGATTTCCGTCGGAAAGGAGAAGTTCGGTGAAGGAGACCCGGCCCGACCATCCACCGTCGCTCCTCCGGGCAAGCCGTCCCCGAATGAGCGTGACCGTCAGCGAGTCCGCGAGGCTCGCCCGGGTGCCCAGATACATGTCCCGGTCACTCCGAACCTCCAGGGACAGCCCCGCGGGCCCCTCGTAGCGGACGACTCCACCGCCCGCCCAGTCCCCCCGCTCGATCCGGAATCGTCGGAAGCCCCCGCCCCAGACGGCACCCTCGAGATCGAAGCGCTCCCACCGGAGGCCTACGACGGCTCGGGCATACGTAGCTTCCTCACTGGATGCGCCTCCATCCAGATCCACCCATCCCGCGTCCACCTCGGTGGAGAGCCACGGCAGGAGCCAGACCCCTCCCTGGAGTCCCACGGCGTAGGTGGTCATGGGCTGATCCTCGTCGCTCACAGCCGTTCGGAGCCGGGTCCACGGATCCCCCTCCGGAAGGATCTCCGGATCCACGGTCCGGTCCAGGATCCCGTCGACGAACTGAAGGGACACGGGCTCCCCGGGAAGGTTCTGGCCCGGTAGCACCGTGGGATGGAGGGCGTCCGAAGCCCCCAGGAGAAGGATCAGGCTTCCAGCCAGGAGGACCGGATCGATCCGCCACGGCGGGCGAGACGCCGGAAGCGGGCCCAGGCAGCGGAGCAAGATGGGCGTGGGCCCTCTCGGGCCCGGCCCCTTCGGATTTCGGCGGCGCGAGGCCATCTTCGTCGCTGGTGCTCCGTCCATGAACCTCGGGCGTCTCGACCGTGAAACCGTCTCTTCGCAGCGTTCTCTCCGAGCTCGGACGATGGACCGTACCGGGGGGCGTCATTCTCGGATCGGCGCTGCTCTGGCTCCACTACGGTGCGGAGACGCCTGTCTTGCGGGGCGTCACTCAAGGATACCCCCTCGTGGTCTTCGGAGCGAGCCTCCTACTGGCGTGGCGCCTTCGGCGATCCCGGGTCGGGGGTGCCATCCTGGCGATCCTTCTCCTTTTCCTCCTCCCTTCGGTGGGCACCCGGGCCCCGACTCCGGTGGTCGTGGGCCTGCTCATGGCCGTGGGAGCGCCCGTCACCTGGATCGTCCTGGCTCTTCCCCGGGATCGGCCGCTCCTGTCCCGTCGGGGCATCTTCGGCCCGATCCTCGGCGTGACCGTCCCCGCCGCCACCGTCTGGGCGGCCCTCCGCTGGCCCGACGCCGTCGAAGACTTCCTCTTCTTCTCCTACCCTGTCCCCGTCCTCCCCTGGACGCCGAGCGTGACCACCGTCT
>JBKHJU010000208.1:0-4832 GCA_046537985.1 Longimicrobiales bacterium | reverse complement strand
CGAGGGCCTCCGCCCCTTGCGGGTGTCGCCGTAGAG
This sequence comes from Longimicrobiales bacterium, assembly GCA_046537985.1. GTDB lineage: Bacteria > Gemmatimonadota > Gemmatimonadetes > Longimicrobiales > Gaopeijiaceae > JBKHJU01. The sequence continues at coordinate 4,796 of JBKHJU010000208.1, read as the reverse complement.
GGTGAACTGGCTCACCACCAGAAGCTCCCCCTCCACCTCCTCCAGCCCCAGGTTCATCCTCCCCTCGTCGTCCGCGAAGACGCGGAGACCCACGACCTTTTCCGCCATCCACTCCAGGGCTTCCCCGCCTTCCTCACCCTCGTCCTCCTCCCCGAACCCCACCAGAAGCACGTGCCCGAGCCCGATCTCGCCGACCACTTCCCCGTGAACCGACACCGAAGCTTCCGACACGCGCTGGAGGACGACTCTCATCCGACCAGGAGGGTGGATTCCAGGATGGTTGCTTCCGGGAGCGCTGACTGTGGGGGCGCAGATTCAACGACCAGCACCACGATGCCGCCTTCGGTTCCGGAGGGAATCGTCGACCGTGATCTTTCCGGAGGCCCGCCTCCGCCCCGCAGTCTGCGCTCCCCCACCGCCACGGTCCGGTAGCGCGTGGCCCGTCATGCCCTGGAGGAGCGTCGAGGCGCGTAGCGCGTCGCAGCGACGAACGAGCATGACGGAGCCAGCACTACTCCACCGTGACGCTCTTGGCCAGATTCCGCGGCTGATCCACGTCGCACCCACGCACCAGGGCGATGTGGTAGGCCAGGAGCTGCAGGGGAATGGTGGCGAGGACGGGAAGGAGAGCCGGGACGGTCTGGGGGATGCGGATCAGATGATCCGCCCTGCCCTCGAGCTCGTCGGCGCCGTCGCTCACCACGGCGATGACGGTTCCGCTACGCGCCTTCACCTCTTCGATGTTGGAGAGGACCTTCGTGTAGACTGCGTCCTTCGGCGCGAGGACCACGACGGGCATCTCCTCGTCGATGAGGGCGATGGGTCCGTGCTTCATCTCGGCGGCGGGATAGCCCTCGGCGTGGATGTAGCTGACTTCCTTCAGCTTCAATGCCCCCTCCAGGGCCACCGGGAACTGATATCCGCGGCCCAGATAGAGGAAGTTCCGGGCGTTGTGGAACTGCTGGGCCAACTCCCGGATCTGGGGCTCGAAGGTGAGGACCTCCTCCACCTGGTCCGGCAGGCTCCGGAGAGCGTGAACCAGCTCCCGCCCCTCCAGGATCGAGAGGCTTCGCCTGCGGCCCAGATACAGGGTGAAGAGGGCCAGGGCCACGATCTGGCTGGTGAAGGCCTTCGTGGACGCGACCCCGATCTCGGGCCCGGCGTGGAGGTAGATGCCGAAGTCCGTCTCCCGGGCGATGGAGGAGCCCACCACGTTGACGATCCCCATGGTCTGGATCCCCCGGCGCTTCGCCTCCCGGAGGGCGGCCAGGGTGTCTGCGGTCTCCCCGGACTGGCTGATAGCCAGGAGCAGGGTACCGTCCTCGAGGACGGGGTTGCGGTAGCGGAACTCGGACGCGTACTCCACGTCCACCGGGATCCGGGCCAGCTCCTCCAGCATGTATTCGCCCAGGAGGGCGGCATGCCAGCTCGTCCCGCAGGCCGTGATGACGATCCGCTCCACCGAGCGGAGCGCGTCGTCGGTGAGGGTGATCCCGCCGAGCCGGGCGTTGCCGTCCTCTTCCAGGAGGCGTCCCCGCATGACGTCCCGGAGGGAGGAGGGCTGCTCGTGGATCTCCTTCAGCATGAAGTGGGGATACCCCCCCTTCTCGATGGACTCGAGATCCCACGTCACTTCCTGCACTCCCCGGCTGACGACGCCCCGCTCGAGGTGGTAGACCCGGTATCCGTCCCGCTCCAGCACGGCGTAGTCCCCGTCGTCCAGGTAGACGACGTCCCGGGTGTGGGCCACCACGGCGGTGGCGTCGGAGCCCACGAGGTACGTCCCGTCGTCGCCGATTCCGAGGAGGAGCGGGCTTCCGTTCCGGGCCACGACGATCTTCCCCGGATCCCGTGCGCTCACCACGGCGATGCCGTAGGCGCCCTCGACCTCGAGGAGGGCCGCCGCCACGGCGTCTTCCAGGGTCTCGTTGTCCTCCTGGAACGCCTCTTCGATGAGGTGGACGACCACCTCGGTGTCGGTCTCGCTGGAGAAGGTGTGCCCCCGCTCCTCCAGCATCTTCCTGAGCACTCCGGCGTTCTCGATGATCCCGTTGTGGACCAGCGCGATGTCCCGGCCCTCCCCGTAGTGGGGATGGGCGTTGACCTCGTTCGGCGGGCCGTGGGTGGCCCAACGGGTGTGGCCGATCCCGCAGCGGCCCCGGGGCATGTTGCCGTCGATGGCCCGCTCGAGATCGCTGATCTTCCCGGCCTTCTTCACCGTGGCCAGAGCACCGTCCGCGTCGAGCACGGCGATCCCGGCCGAGTCGTAGCCCCGATACTCGAGCCGGCGCAGTCCCTCGAGGAGAATGGGGCCCGCTTCCTCATGACCGATGTATCCGACGATTCCGCACATGGTTCAGCGTGTCACTCGATTGAGAAGGAGCATGAAGTCAGTCATGAGATCGGACGGGATCCCCGAAGTCGGATGCGATACCCCGGCACGTCACCGGGTTCCCTCCAATATGGCGGCTCCACGGTCGATGAGGGAACGGGCGGCCCCGCTGTCGGACGCTTCGGCGATGAGCCGGACCACCGGCTCGGTCCCCGAGGGCCGAACGTGGAGCCACCGTCGAGTGTCGGGCCAGCTCAGACGGAGACCGTCGGTCGTATCCCGCTCGGGAGCGTCCAGGTCCTCGGCCAGGGCGTCGTACGCCCCCTCCAGCGCCTCCCGGGGGAAGGGGGTCTTCTCCTTCACGATGTGGTAGGACGGCCACCGCGTCACCAGCGCGGACAGGGACTCGCCCTCGTCCAGGAGGTGCTGGAGGAGGAGAGCCGCTCCCACCGGGGCGTCCCGGGTGTGGTGAAGGGACGGGAGGATCACTCCGCCGTTGCCCTCGCCACCCACCACGGCCCCCTCGGCCTGCATCCTGCGTGCCACGTTGATCTCTCCGACCGGAGCCCGGAGGAGGGTGCCCCCCGAGGCCTCCACCACGTCTTCCACCACCTGGCTGGTGGAGAGGTTCGTCACCACGCTTCCCGGCGTCCTCCGGAGGACCACGGCCGCCGCCAGGGCCAGGGTCAGGTCCTCCCCCACGGGCTCCCCCTTCTCGTCCACCAGGGCCAGGCGGTCCACGTCGGGGTCCACGGCCATCCCGATGTCCGCACCGCTTTCCCGGACGAGCGCCCCGAGGTCCTGAAGGTGAGCGGCCGTGGGCTCGGGATCCCGGGGAAAGCGTCCGTCGGTCTCGGTGCCGATGGCCGAGACCCGGCACCCCAGGGACTCCAACAGGGTCGGCATGATGGTGCCGCCCGCACCCCGGACACAGTCCAGAGCCACGTGGAAGGCCCGCTCCCGGAGCCCCGCGACGTCCACGACCGGGAGCTCGAGGATGCGCTCCAGGTGCCGCCGCACGGCGCCCTCGTCCCGGCGGTACCCGCCGAGAGCGTCCCACGAGGCCCGGGCCGGATCCTCGTCCCGGAGCGTGGCCTGGAAGGCGATCATCCGTTCCTGGTCCAGGAACATACCCTCGGCCCCGGCGAACTTGAGGGCATTCCATTCCGCCGGATTGTGGCTCGCGGTGACCCCCATCCCCCCCGCGGCGCCGGCGTCCTCCACGGCCAGGAGGAGGGTCGGCGTCGGGACGATCCCCAGGTCCACCACGTCGCATCCCACCGACTGGAGTCCCGCGGCCGCGGCCCGGGCCAGCATGGGCCCGGAGGTGCGGGAATCCCGGCCGATGAGGACCGTCCCCGAGGCGGGGCCTCCGGACCGTGCCGGGCCGCGGGAGCCGGCGCCGGACGCCGACGCTCCGTGATGGAGAAAGGCCCCGAAGCGGGCGGCGAGGCCCGCGACGAGCTCGGGGGTGACGACTTCACCCACGCGCCCGCGTGCACCCGACACGCTCAGGATGAGATCGGTGGGAATCTGAAGGCTCATGATATCTGGAGGCTCATGATATCTGGAGACTCACATCGGAATCGGGCCGAACCGGCTCCTGCGGAGGGGGTGATCCCTCGAGACGGTCGATGGGAGGAACGGACCTCGGTCCGGAATCTCCGACAGGATCCTCACCGGGTTCGACGACGTGGCCCGAAGGAGCGTCGGGAAGTCAGGACCCACCCTCGACAGGGGTACCTGGAAAGAACGAATCGAAGGTAGCCGAAGCCCGCGAAGCCCGTCAACGCGAAGTGGCGGCGGCGGCGGCGATTCCGCTATGATCTCCGGAGAGGGGTCTGGACGAGATGCGTAGGGAGCCGCGATGGGTCCGACGGGGCGCGTCGCCGGAACCCTCCACCAGGGGCGGCTTCGGAAATGCCGGAATGGAAGCGCGGAAACGAGAAAGGGTCATCCGACGGGGCGACGGAAGCGGGGCGATCGGGAACGGGAGCGGAGGCGGGAGGAGCGGAGGAGGCGAGGGCGGACGAGACGGGGGCGGAGGAGGCGGGGGCGCAGGACCCGTCCGTCGAGGGACATCTCTTCGGTACCCGCGCCATTCACGCCGGACAGGGGCCCGAGCCGGCCACCGGGGCCATCATGCCCCCGATCTTCCAGACCTCCACCTACGTCCATCCGGCCCTCGGCGAGCCCCTGGAAGGGCCCCAGGGAATCTACGACTACTCCCGGGCCACGAATCCCACCCGCGAGGCTCTGGAAGCCCAGGTCGCTTCCCTGGAGTCCGGCCGCCACGGCATCTCCTTCTCCAGCGGGATGGCGGCCATCGAGGCCGTGCTCAAGCTCCTCTCCGCCGGGGATCACGTCGTGTGCGAGGAGAACACGTACGGAGGCACCTACCGCCTCTTCACCCGGATCCTCTCCCGCCTGGGGATCGAGTTCAGCTTCGTGGACACCCGGGACC
>JBKHJU010000207.1:0-4833 GCA_046537985.1 Longimicrobiales bacterium | reverse complement strand
CCAGCAGGCCGACGAGCACGACGTCATCGACCTCCAGAAACGGGAGAGCGGGAACTACGAGGTGGCGCTCCCGGGGGCCGGGGCGCAGGAGTCCCGTCGCGAGCCGAAAGCCGAGGTTGCTGCCGAAGCACCGGAGGGCCGCGGTCGCGGCACCGAGGTCCGCGAGACACGAAAAGAAGAGGCGACCGAGCCCGAGGTGGAGGCCGAGGGCGAGGAAGACGGGAGGGCCGGCGAGCGCCGTGACGTCCAGGAGATCCTGGATCGCCACCGGGTCTCGAGCCGGAGGGAAGCGACTCCAGCCGCGGTGGAGAGGGTCGACGAAGCGGAGGAGGAGCCCGCCATTGCGGCCGAAGCCGGGGGAAAGGAGCCCGAAAGCGAAGAGGCGGACACCGAAGGACCCGGACCGGAAGAGCCGGAGGAAGGGGAACGGACGGAAGGGAAGGAGCCCGCCGGAGGCGCCGGGAGGTCGCCGGCTCGTTCTTCCGGCCGGGGCCTCGGACCCCGGAGGGGCGAGCGTCCGGGGAGAAAGTCGAAGAAGGCCGACTCGGGGCCTCCCATCCTTCCGGGCCAGATCGTCGGGAAGGGCTCGAGTGGCCAGCAGAGCTCCGCGAGTCGGGAGAGCTCGGGTGGCCAGCGCGGTCCGGCCGGTCGGAGAGGCTCGAGTGTCGCCACCGCCTCGCCGACGACGGTCGTCGCTCCGGAAGAGCTGGGGCTTCCCACCGACGAGGAGTCGGTGGTGCGGTACCTGACCAACAGCTACAAGGGCGTGGGCGAGAAGACGGCCGAGACCCTGGTGGAAGAGCTGGGGAGCGATCTCTTCTCGGTGCTCCAGAGGCAGCCCGAGCGGATTCGCGACGTCTTGCCGTCGAATCGCGCGGACCAGCTCCTGGACGCCTGGCAGGATGACCTCTCCCGGAGGAAGGAACGAGCCCGGGACGGTGAGTGATCCCTCCCGCGACGGGACGGTGACGGAGGACGATACGAACGCCACGGCTTCCTGGCCGTGGCGTTCGTCGTCGGGGCAGGTCGGCACCGGGGATCCTCTCGATCCGTCCTTCTACGGGCGTCCTGCCGAAGACGTGGCGCCGGATCTCCTGGGAACGTTCCTGGTGTCCGATCTCGGCGGGGCGCGGACGTCGGGGGTCATCGTAGAAGCAGAGGCCTACGTGGGACCCCGTGACCCGGCTTCCCATGCGAGGGAGTCGGTGGGACGGACCGCCCGGAACGAGTCCATGTTCGGTGCGCCGGGGATCGCGTACGTGTATCGCAGCTACGGAATCCACTGGTGCCTCAACGTCGTCTCGGGAGCGGTGGACCACCCTGTGGCTGTCCTGATCCGGGCCCTCGACCCCGTCGAGGGGAGAGAGATCATGGAAGAGCGCAGGGGACGGGCCACGGACCTCTGCTCGGGTCCGGGACGCCTGACCCAGGCCCTGGGAGTCACCGGAATTCAGGACGGACACGACCTGTCGAAGGAGCCGCTCGTTCTTCGTGCCGGGTGGTCCGTCCCGGAGGACCGCATCGGCGTGTCGGGCCGGATCGGAATCCGGAATGCCGAGGACTGGCCCCTCCGGTTCTACCTGCGGAACCACCCCTCCGTCTCCCGGCGGCCCTTCCGATGAGGCGCGGTCCTTGACCGAGCCCACCTGGATCTCGGTTCTGCCCCCGCTCCTGGCCATCGTCCTGGCCATCGTCAGCCGACAGGTCTACCTGTCGCTGGCCGGCGGCGTCTGGTTGGGGTGGACGATCCTGGGGGGGTGGCATCCGGGCTCGGGGCTGGTCCAGGCCATCGACGAGACCGTGGCCGTGCTCAGCGAGACGGGAGACGCCGAGGTCATCCTCTTCACCCTGGTCATCGGCGCCCTCATCGCCACGGTGGAGGCGTCGGGAGGCGTCCGGGGATTCGTCCGGTGGCTGGAGCGGAACGAATGGGTGGACTCGTCCCGAAGGGCCCAGTGGCTGGCGTGGATCGTCGGGGTCGTGATCTTCATCGAGTCGAACATCACGGTGCTCGTGGCCGGTTCCGTGGCCCGCCCGCTCTTCGACCGGTTCCGCACGTCCCGGGAGAAGCTGGCCTACCTCATCGACTCCACCTCGGCGCCCATCTGCATCCTCATCCCCCTGAACGCCTGGGGGGCGTACAACCTGGGAATCCTGTCGGGGCTCGGGGTCGAGGATCCCCTGGGGGTCTTTCTGGGCAGCATCCTCTGGAACTTCTACGCCATGGCCGCCGTGATCCTCGCCGCGGCCACCATCGTCTGGAAGCTCGATCTCGGTCCCATGAAGCGGGCCGAGGAGCGGACCCGGGAGGGAGAGATCCACTGGCCCGACGCCACCCCGATGATCGATGAGGACGTGCTCTCCATGAGGGAGGACGTGCCGATACCGCCGCGCATGGTGAACATGATCGTCCCCATCGCGGTCATGGTCCTCATGATGCCCGTCGGCCTCTGGATCACGGGACAGGGCGACCTCATGGAGGGGTCGGGCTCGACCAGCGTGCTCTGGGCCGTCCTCGCCGGTCTGGCTGCGGCCTGGATCCTCCTCCTGGTCCAGCGGGCCTTCTCGGTGGACGAGCTCATGCGGATCGGCCTGAGGGGCGCCGGTGGCCTCATGCCTCTCGCCCTGATCCTCCTGCTCGCCCTCGCCCTGGGCGACGTGGCGGTGGAGCTGGGCACCGGGGAGTACGTGGCCGGGATCACAAGCGGTCTGCTTCCTCCGGTTGTCTTCCTCCCCCTGGTCTTCCTGGTTTCGGCCGTGATCGCCTTCTCCATCGGATCGAGCTGGGGCACCTTCGCCATCATGCTCCCCATCGCCGTGCCCGCTGCTGCGGCCATGGGCCTGCCCCTGTCGCCTTTCGTGGCGGCGTCTCTCTCCGGAGGGATCTTCGGCGACCACTCGTCTCCCATCAGCGACACGACGATCATCTCCTCCATGGCCGCGGCCACGGACCACATCGACCACGTGCGCACCCAGCTTCCCTACGCCCTCACAGCCGGCGCCGTGGCGGCGGGCGCGTTCGCCGTCCTGGGAGCGACGCTGTAGCGGGCGGCTGAGGCGTGATTCGCGTCGTCGTCCCGGGTTGAAGCGCTCCACAGGCCCACGTACATTCGTGCGCCGCGTCCACCGGGGCCGAAGCCGGGCGTCGAGCCGGGCGTCGATCGGGGCTTCACCCGGCGAAGGGAGCTCCAAGCGGTAACAGTCGATCCATCACTCGATCCATCACTCAATCCATCACGGAGCTCGAGCTTGGACATCACCGTCTGTATCAAGCGGGTGCCGGACACGGAGACCCGGATCCGCATCGACGACGGCGCCTCCATCGACACGTCGGGGGTCAAGTTCGTCATGAGCCCATACGACGAGTTCGCGGTCGAGGCCGCCCTTCGGATCCGGGAGGAAGTCGGAGGGGGCGAGGTCTCGGTCATCACTCTCGGGGATCAGGCCTCCGGTGAGACACTCCGGTCGGCGCTGGCCATGGGGGCCGACCGGGCCGTCCTCCTGGAGGGCGGCTCCACCATGGACGGGCTGGTGGTCGCGAAGAGCCTCGCGGCCGAGCCCGAAGTGAAGGCCGCCGACCTGGTCCTGCTGGGTGTGAAGGCGGCGGACGATGATCAGCAGCAGGTGGGGCCCATGCTGGGGACGATCCTCGAGAGGCCCTGCGCCACAGCCGTGGCGTCCTTCGATCTGGAGTCGGGACAGGTCGTGGCTCACCGGGAGGTGGAGGGAGGCGTGGAGATCGTCGAGCTGGATCTTCCCGCCGTGCTCACCATCACGAAGGGAGCCTTCGAACCCCGGTACGCGTCGCTGAAGGGGATCATGGCGGCGAAGAAGAAGCCCCTGGAGACGCGGTCCGCGTCGAGCCCGGAGTCGCGGCTGAAGGTGCGGAAGCTCGAGCCGCCTCCCGCCCGGCCGGAAGGGAAGATCGTGGGCGAGGGGCCCGAGGCCGCCGCTGAGCTGGCTCGCCTCCTCCGCGAAGAGGCCGGCGTCCTCTGACCGGGGATTCGCGGTCGCCGAGGCGGCGACCGGAACGATGAGACGGACCGAACGACAGACCGAACGGAAGACGAGAGGAAGAGCAGACCATGTCCGATATCCTGGCCTTCGGGGAACAGAGAGACGGCCGACTCCGGGGAGTGGCGAAAGAGGCCACCACCGTGGCGGCGAGCGTGGCGTCGGAGCTGGGCGGGAGCGCCGAGGTGCTCGCCGTGGGCGGCGAGGGCCTTTCCGGCGACGCCGGCGCTCTGGGGGCCTTCGGAGCGCACCGGATCCGGGTGGCCGAGCACGACGCCTTGTCCGACTACAACCCGGAGGGGTACGCCCGGGTGGTTGCGGACGTGGTTCGAGGTGGGGATTTCAGGGCGGTCGTATTTCCGGCCACGGGTCAGGGCAAGGACCTGGCGCCCCGGGTCGCCGCCCTCCTGGACGTCCCCCTGTCGACGGAGGCCACGGAAGTCCTGGTGGACGGGGGCGAGCTGGTAGTCGTTCGCCCCATCTACGCCGGAAAGGCCTACGCCCACACGACCGTTCACGCATCGCCGGCGGTCTTCTCGCTGCGACCCAACGTCTTCCAGCCGGTGGAGCGCTCCGGTGCGGGAGTCGTGGAGACCTTCACCCCCGACCTGGATCCCGATTCCTGGGGCAGCCGGGTCCGGGGCTTCGAGGAGGCGGCCGGCGAGCTCGACGTGGCCGAGGCGTCCATCGTGGTCTCGGGAGGGCGGGGCATGGGTGGCCCGGAGAACTGGGGTCTTCTGGAGGACCTCCGCGACGCCCTGGGAGACGGGGCGGCCCTCGGGGCGTCCAGGGCGGTGGTCGATGCCGGGTGGCGTCCCC
>JBKHJU010000206.1:0-4835 GCA_046537985.1 Longimicrobiales bacterium | reverse complement strand
AAGTGATAGAGCTCGTCGGCGACCTCCTTCAGGCGGAAGCGCTCCAGCTCCCGGGTCGTCTTCCGGGCGGTGCGCTGGAGACGCGAGAGGATCCAGCGGTCCTCCGTCTCCAGGTCGTCGAAGACGTCGGCCAGAGGCGCCACCGGATCGGCGCCCACGCTGAGAAAGATGAAGCGACCGGCATTCCAGAGCTTGTTGGCGAAATTTCGGCCGGGAGCGAAGGCTCCCTCCAGGTCCTCGTGATCCAGATAGATGTCGGTCCCGACGGCGCACGACGACACCACCGTGAACCGGAGCGCGTCCGCCCCGAATCGATCCACGACCTCCATGGGGTCGATGCCGTTGCCCAGGGACTTGGACATCTTCCGACCATGGCGGTCCCGAACGGTGCCGTGAAGATACACCTCCCTGAAGGGGGGCTCTCCCATGAACTCGTACCCGGACATGATCATCCGGGCCACCCAGAAGAAGAGGATCTCCGGGGCGGTGACCATGGTGTGGCCGGGATAGAAGGCCTTCAGGTCGTCGGTCTCCTCGGGCCACCCCAGGGTGGAGAAGGGCCACAGCCAGGAGCTGAACCAGGTGTCCAGCACGTCCTCGTCCTGTCGGAGATCGTGGCTCCCGCACCCGGGGCACTCGGTCGGATCCTCCCGGGCCACGATGGTTTCGTCGCAGTCCTCGCAGTACCAGACCGGGATCCGGTGGCCCCACCAAAGCTGCCGGGAGATGCACCAGTCCCGGATGTTCTCGAGCCAGTGCTCGTAGACCTTCTGCCAGCGAGCCGGCGTGAAGGAGATCGTCCCGTCCCGGGAAGCCTCCAGGGCCGGCTCGGCCAGGGGCTTCATCTTCACGAACCACTGGAGCGAGAGCCGGGGCTCCACCACGGTGTCGCAGCGATAGCAACGGGGCACCGAGTGCTCGTGCTCCTCGGAACCGGCCAGCAGCCCTTCCTCCTCCAGGGCGTCCAGCACGGCCTTCCGGGCCTCGAAGCGGTCCAGGCCCCGGAAGGCCTCGGCCACGTTGTCGTTCATGACCGCCTCGTCGGTCATGACGTCGAGGACCTCGAGACCGTTTCGCCGTGCCATCTCGAAGTCGGCGGGATCGTGGGCCGGCGTAACCTTCACCATGCCGGTGCCGAAGTCGGCGTCGACATGGGGGTCGGCGATGACGGGGATGCGCCGGTCGGCCAGGGGAAGGACGACCTCCTGCCCCACCAGGGCTCGGTAGCGGTCGTCGTCGGGGTTCACGGCCACGGCCGTGTCGCCGAGCATGGTCTCGGGACGGGTGGTGGAGACCGTGAGGAACCACCCGCCGTCGTCCCTCCGCCCCACCGCCTCGGCGCCGTTGTTCGCCGCCTGCTCCGCGGCGTCCCACGCTTCCTCGGGAAGGGGGTAGCGGAGATCCCACAGGTGTCCCCGCGTATCGTGGCCTTCGGCCTCCTCGTTGGAGAGGGCGGTGAGGCAGCGGGGACACCAGTTGATGATGTACTCGCCACGGTAGAGAAGCCCCTTCTCGTACAGGCGGACAAAGACGTCCCGGACCGCCCGACTGAGTCCCTCGTCCAGGGTGAAGCGGGTCCGCTTCCAGTCGCACGAGCATCCGATGGCCCGGAGCTGCTCGAGGATCCTGTCCCCCGTCTCGTCCACGAAATCCCAGACCCGTTCGACGAACGCCTCCCGGCCCAGGTCGTCCCGGGTCTTCCCTTCGTCCTCCAGGAGCACCCGCTCCACGACGTTCTGGGTGGCGATTCCGGCGTGGTCGGTGCCGGGTACCCATTCGGAGGCCCGTCCCTGCATCCTCCGCCAGCGGATGAGGACGTCCTGGATGGTGTTGTTGAGGCCGTGGCCCATGTGGAGGACCGCGGTGACGTTGGGCGGGGGGATGACGATGACGTACGGATTCCGGCCTTCTTCCAGCACCTCGGCGGCGGGCATGTGGAAGTACCCGCGATCCCACCAGCGCTGGTAGCGAGGCTCCTCGATCGCCTTCGGGTCGAAGCGCGGAGACAGCTCTTCGGCCACCGTCGTTCCCGTGGATGAATGGATGGTTGGAAGGCACCCAAGACTACCGGGGCCCCGAAGACGCGTCAATCCGCTCAGCGGAAGGCGTCAGGAGCTTCCCGTGGAGTCGGCCGGCTGCGTCTCCTCGGCCTCCCTGCTACGGGCCTCCTCCCGCTCGGCGTCCATCCGCTCCCGGATCGCTTCCCGGCGCTCGTCCCAGGCGTCCCGGACCCGGGCCACCTCCGCGGCCCGGCGAATGTCGTCGACCTCCCACTGGAGGGCGGCCTCCTCGACGGTGGGCGGCCCGGAGAGCTGGAAGCGCTCCAGGAGGGGAACCTGAATGCTGTCTTCACCGAGGTAGATGGTTCCGGGCGAGATGCCCCACCGACGACCCTCGTCGTCGGTGAAGACCCACTCCCGGGCCTGGCGCTCCCGCTCCCCGGCGGCGATCGCCGAGTCGGACATGGCCTGGAGCCGGATGTAGATGCCGACAAGAGCCCGTTCGTCCGGTGTCAGCTCGGCCAGATCGGAGTCCACCGGACGCCAGAGGCGCGCGTCTCCCGTCGTCGGGGTCCGGAGCCGCTCGGCCACCGTGGGCACGTCCCCCGACTCCGATTCCGGGGCAGGCTCCTCCAACGCTTCCCCGTCCTCCTCGGGAGGAGCCTCTTCGGCCTCTTCCGCTTCCTCTTCCGGCTCGGTCTCCTCGGTCTCCTCCGGCTCGTCGGGCGGCGCCGGACGGGACAAGGGACCGAGCTCCGTGCCCGGTGCCTCCGTGAGCTGAACGATCTCCACCCCCGGCGCCGGGAGCTCGCCGTCCTCCGTCGCGTCCGAGGAGCGGTCGGAAGTGTCCACCTGGAACGTGGGAAGGAGGAGAACCACGAGGAGATGGAGGAGGGCCGAGAGGGCCAGCGACACGACCAGGACCTTCGTGTGACCGCGTCGGCGAGAGGCGGAGCCCTCCCCCGATCGTGCCTCGCTCGTATCGGAAGGGGGGAGAGGGCTCATCGCGGATCATAAACCCCGGTCGGGGAGGCTGTTCCTGGGATGTCCGCGGGCCGGACGGGTCCGGAGACGACGAGCCGTCATGTCGGACGCCCCCGAAGCACGACGTTACGACTGCAGGAGCCGGCCCAACCGGGCCGCTCCCTCCCGCAACCGGTCTTCGGGCAGGGTGAGGGCGATGCGGAAGAATCCCTCACCTCCCCTTCCGAGCGCCGAGCCCGGCAGGATCACGACCCCCTCCTCTTCCAGGGCGTGCCGGGCGAACTCCTCTCCCTTCCAGCCTCCCGGAAGGGGCACCCAGACGTACATGGTGGCCCTCGGGGCCTCCACCTCGAAGCCCTCTCCTCGCAGCGCCTCCACCACCGCGTCCCGGCGTCTCCGGAACCGCTCCACGTTTCCGGGCACCCACTGGTCGTAGTCCTCCAGGGCCGCCGCCCCCGCGGCTTGAACGGCCAGGAACGGTCCCGTGTCCATGAAGGTCTTGATCCGGGTCAGAACCCCGATCAGGTCGGCGCCGCCGGCGGCCCATCCCAGACGCCATCCCGTCATGTTGAAGGTCTTGGAGAAGGAGTGGAACTCCAGCGCCACCTCTTCGGCTCCGTCCACCTCGAGGATGCTCGGCGGTCGGTACCCGTCGAAGGCCAGCTCCGAGTAGGCGAGGTCGTAGACCAGCACCAGATCGAACGAGCGGCACAGATCCACGGCTTCCTGGAGATAGCCCCTCGAAGCCACGGCCGTCGTGGGATTGTTGGGGTAGTTCAGGTAGAGGAGCTTCGCCCGCTCCAGCACGCCGGAGGAGAGCTCGTCCAGGGGGACGAGGAATCCGTTTTCCGGACGCAGGGGCACCCGATACGGATCCCCGCCGGCCAGGATCACGCCCCCGGCGTATGCCGAATAGCCGGGGTCGGGGACGATGGCCCGGTCCCCCGGACCCACGAAGGCCAGCGGGAGCTTGGCTATTCCTTCCTTGGATCCCAGGAGGGGTAGGACGTTCCGGGCGGGATCCAGGAGTACGCCGAATCGCTTCTCCATCCAGGAAGCGATGCCGTTCCGGAGCTCGGGCAGCCCGGCCTGGAAAGCGTAACGGGAGTAGGTCGCATCCGTCGCGGCGTCCCGGAGAGCCGCCACCGCGCCCGGGGGAGGAGGCAGGTTCGAGTCTCCGGCCCCCATGTCCAGGACGTCGATCCCCCGAGCCCGGAGTCCCTCCAGCACAGCGGGGATGTCGGCGAGAGCGTACCCGGGAAGTCGTCCGTACTCGTCGGAGAAGCGCGGCAGGGCCACCCCGCTACTCGGCCTCCACGGGGTTCCGGAGGGTCGACAGACCCACGAGCTCGACCTCGACCGTGTCTCCCACCCGGAGCGGGCCGACGCCCTCGGGGGTGCCCGTGGCGATGAGGTCACCCGGCTCCAGCGTCATGATCCCCGAGATGTACACGATCAGGTCGGCCGGAGAGAAGGCCATCTCCGTGGGCCGACCCCGCTGCCGCTCCTCGCCGTTCAGCCGGGTCACCACCTCCACCGAGTCCAGGTCGAGTCCGTCCACGGACACCCCCGGCCCGACGCCGCAGAAGGTGTCGAAGCCCTTGGCCCGGGCCCACTGGTCGTCCCCGGCCTGGAGATCCCGGGCCGTGACGTCGTTCAGGGGCAGGACGGCATCGACGCTCTCCAGGGCGCTGGCCCGGGTGGCATTCCTGGTCCGAATCCCGATGCGGAGCCCGATCTCCCCCTCGTAGTCCACCCGCCCCACGCCGTCTGGAATCCGTATGGGATCCCCGGAACGGATGATGGCGGACGGAGGCTTGAAGAATATGAGAGGCTCGTCGGGAACCACGC
>JBKHJU010000205.1:0-4836 GCA_046537985.1 Longimicrobiales bacterium | reverse complement strand
CCGAAGGCCTGCTCCACCAGGACGCCTTCGCCACCACGGCTCTCCGGTGTGGTCTGGGGAGCGATGCGTCGTGCGTGGAGCTGACCGTGGCTCCCGCGACGGGATACGACTCCGTGGCCCTGGAGCTCCTCCCCCAGACCACGTATGTCCTCCGCGTGACCGGGGACGACGGCGAGGTCCACTATGGAGCCATCCACGTCGAGATGCTGGGCACCGACCAGAACGGAGACGCCATCGCCGTCTTCGACTGGGCGTACCAGCTGGCGCCCACGGTCCGGTCGCTGTCGCCCCTGCCGGGTTCCTGACGGCCCGGAAGGCCTGAAGCGGGCGGATCGGGCCGGTGGCGGCGACAGCCCCGGGGCGGCCGGATCGGGCGGGGAGGCGGGCGTCCGGCTCCCTCGGGCGCTGAAGGCTGATTCGGGTCGCCCGTAGGCCCGCCGGCCATTAACTTCCGGCTCATGGTGCCCGTTCTCGAGGCGGTGCCCAACTTCAGCGAAGGCCGGGACCTGGACGTCGTTCGGGAGCTGGTTCGAGTCGTCGAGAGCGAGGGCGCCGAGGTGCTGGACTGGTCGGCCGATCCGGATCACAACCGGTCGGTGATCACCTTCGTGGGGCCGCCGTCGACGGTGGAGGACGCGTCGGTGGCAGCCGCCCGCGTGGCGTTGGAGGCCATCGATCTCCGCCGCCACCGGGGCGTCCATCCCCGTGTCGGCGCCCTGGACGTCCTCCCCTTCGTGCCCCTCCTGGGTCTGGGGATGCACGCCGCCGTCGAGAGCGCGAGTCGGGTCGCCGGCCGCCTGGCGGACGAGGTCGGGATTCCCGCGTACCTCTACGCTCGAGCGTCCGACCCGCCGGGTCGTCCCCTCCACGAGCTTCGCCGTGGTGGCTTCGAGGCGCTCCGGGACGGCTTTCCCTCCGACCGCCGCCCCGACCGGATCCCGCCTCGTTGGAGCCATCCCGGGGCCCATCCCACGGCCGGCGTGACCTGTGTCGGGGCCCGGCCCCTTCTCCTGGCGTGGAACGTCTTCGTCGAGGGGGTGGGAGTGGACGTGGCGAAGGGGATCGCCGCCGAGATCCGGCAGACGGGAGGCGGATTCGCCGGCCTCCGGGCCCTCGGGCTGGAGCTCCCGGAGCAGGATGCACTCCAGATCTCCATGAATCTGGAGGACCTGGACCGGACGTCCCCCTTTCAGGTATTTGTCACGATCGAGGACAGGATCCGGGGAGAAGGGGGCCGGATCACCGGGACCGAAGTCATCGGACTCGTGCCGGATACCCTTGTGCTCCCTGCCGCCGGGGACAGATTAAAGCTACCCGGCCCGGAGTTCTCGCGGCTCCTCTCGGCGAGGCTGGCCCGACACGTGTCGGAGCGGGCGTCGAGGGAAGCCGGAGAGCTCCTGGAGCGGATCCGGGAGGCCGGAGATCGGGTGCCCCGGGAGATTCGAGACGCGGCGGAGCGTCTTGCAGATTCATTGACGACGGAAGATTCGGAGGCCACGGCCCTGAGCCAATGAGCATTGAATCCCTGAAGGAACAGGCCCGGCGCCACGAGCAGAAGGAGGACTGGCAGAAGGCCCTGGATCTGTATCTCCAGGCCATCCGGAAGCTCGAGAAGCAGGAAGAGGAGCAGGACGTGAGCCTCTTCAACCGGGTGGGAGACCTGGAGGTCCGGCTCGGAAAGGTCGGGCGGGCCGTGGAGCACTACGAGCGGGCCGTGGACCTCTACGTCGACGCCGAGCTTCCGAACAACGCCATCGCCGTCTGCAAGAAGGTCGTGCGGAACGTCCCGGAGCGGGACACCATCTACCTGAAGATGGGCCAGATTCGGGCCCGTCAGGGCTTCCTCACCGACGCCCGCCAGAACTTTCTGGCCTACGCCGAGCGGAAACAGGCGGCGGGCGACCTGGAAGAGGCCTTCCGGGCCCTCATCGAGTTCGTCGAGCTGGTACCCGAGGACATCGAGATCCGCACGGCCCTCGCCTCACAGCTGGCCCAGCACGAGCGGACCGAGGAAGCGGTAGAGCAGTTCAAGGAGGTCCGGCGCAGGCTCATCCTCCATGGAAGGGAGGACGAGGCGGAAGGGGTGGAAGAGGAGATCCTGGAGCTGGATCCCGAGGCCGAGCTTCCGGACGCCGGGACCATCGAGGCCGAGGCCGCCGCGGCCGAGCCCGTGGCCTCCGCCGATCCCTGGGGCGCGGGCTTCTCCGACTTCGCGCTCGGCGGGGATGAGGACGAGGAGGCTGACGAGACGAAAGAGGGGCTCAGCCCGATGGAGATGCGGAAGAGTCGCATCACGGGAGCCGACGAGGCCGACGAGGCGGACCGGGAAGACCTGGTCGGGGACGAAGACTTCGTCGTCGGGGGCCTGGAGGGGCTGGACATCGCCACCGACGACGGGGATGAGGCGGTCGAGGAGGAAGGAGTCGGCGCCGAAGTCGAAGGGGCCGGAGGAGAGGCCGTCTGGATCGAGCCCGGCGAGGACGCCGACGAGGTCCTCGCGGAGACGGGCGAGGAGCTCGGAGGCCGGGACGAGGAAGAGGAGTGGGAGGACGAAGAGGAGGCGCCACCGCTTCCCATGATGGACTTCGGGCAGGACCCACAAGAGGAGATCCCGTCCCCGGGTGAGGTAGAGGAGGAAGAAGACGCCGAGCCCCTGCCGGGCCTGGAGCCGGACACCGAGCAGCCCGAGATGCACGGGGGGGAGGATCCTTCCGGAGCGGAAGCCCGGGAAGAGGCCCTCGAAGAGGCGGCCTTCGAGGAGCGGGCCGCGGCCGAAGCGGAAGCCGGGGCCGAAGCCCGACCCGAGGAGCTCCGTGAGGAGGGAGTGGGTCTCCTCGACGCCGGTAATGTCGACGAGGCCTGGCCCCTTCTGGAAGAGGCCCACCAGCGCTTCGCCGATCGGGGCGACGTCGAGGAGGCCCTCGAGGTCGTCCGACGGATGACCGGGGAGCGTCCGAACGAGGTGCCCCTCCACCAGCGCAGGGTCGAGTACGCTTACCGGATGTTCGACGACGAGGTGCTGAAGGAAGCCTACCTCGGGCTCGCGGGGGCCCTGCGGGAGGCGGGCGACACGGAACGGGCCCGGGGCGTCTACCGGCAGGTCCTGGAGACGGATCCCGAGGACGAGGAGGCCCAGCGGGCTCTCGCAGAGCTCTCGGGTGGAGCGGCTCCGACGGCTCCGGCCGGCCGGCCGGAGGTGAGCTCCTCGGAGGAGTACGTGGACCTCGGAGCCATGATCCTCGAGGAAGACGAGGAGAAGACGACCCGCTTCGTGGTTCCCGCAGGCGCTCCCAGCGGGGACGAGGCCGCCGACTTCCAGAAGATGCTGAGCCAGTTCAAGGAGAAGGTGGCCGAGAATCTCGAGACCGACGACGTGGCGTCCCACTACGACCTGGGAACCGCCTACAAGGAGATGGGGCTCGTCGACGAGGCGATCTCCGAGTTCCAGGCGGCCCTTCGGGCGGCCCGGGGCCACCTTCCCACCTACGAGATGCTGGGCCAGTGCTTCCTGGAGAAGGGCCAGAACGAGGCCGCCATCCGGACGCTGGAGCGGGCCCTGGAGGCTCCCCACGAGATCGAGGACGAGCTTCTGGGCATCTACTACTACCTCGGTCGCGCCCACCAGGAGCTGGGTCGTGAGGAGGAAGCCCTGGATTTCTACGACAAGGTCTTCGCCCTGGACATCAACTTCATGGACGTGACGGAGCGTCTCCGGGACCTCCGTTGAGCCCACCCGTGACCGAAGGCTCCATCCTCAGACAAGCGCCTCCCCGCCTGGCCGAGATCCAGGCGCCGGTGAAGGACCGGCTGGATCGGGTCATGGAGGAGCTCCGGCGTATCATCGTCTCCGACTTCGAGATGATCGAAGAGGTGAACGACTACCTCCTTCTCATGCGGGGGAAGCTCTTCCGGCCCACGCTCCTCCTCCTGGCGAACGAGATCGGAGGGGAGCCCAGCGACGACGCGGTGACGCTGGGGGCGGTGGTGGAGCTGGTCCATCTGGCCACCCTGGTGCACGACGACGCCGTGGACCATTCGGTCCTTCGGAGAGGTCTGCCCACCGTCAACTCCCTCTGGACGCACCAGGTCGCCATCATCATGGGCGACTACCTGTACAGCCGCTCGGTGACCGAGCTGGCCAGAGTGGGCGAGATGGAGCACATCGAGGTCCTGGCCACGGCGGCCAACGAGATGAGCGTGGGAGAGATGCGCCAGCTCACCTCGTACGACGCCCTGGACTTCTCCGAGGGGGACTACGACCGGCTCATCGCCGCCAAGACCGCCTCCCTCATGGCGGCGGCGTGCGAGATGGGGGCCGTGTCCGGGATCGGGCGGTATCGGGGCCCCCTTCGCCGCTTCGGCCACAACCTCGGGATGGCGTTCCAGATCGCCGACGACATCCTGGACTACACGGGGAGCGAGGAGGTCACCGGAAAGCCCACGGGGCACGACCTCCGGGAACGGAAAGTGACCCTTCCCCTGGTGGCGGCCATGGAGCGGGCGACCCCCGAGGAGGTTCGGGAGATCCGTCGCTTCTTCACCCTCGTGGATCCGTCGGACGAGGCCATCGAGGGGATCGTCGCGATCACCCGGCGGCGGGGGGGGATCGAGTACGCCCGGGAGCGGGCGGCCGCCTACGCCCGGGAAGCGGAAGACGCCCTGGACTCCATCGACGGGATCGACGGAACGGACGGAAGCGAGGCCCTGGAGGCCCTCCGGGCGCCGGTGGCGTACGCGGTGGAACGAAGCCGGTAATGCGACCGGGAGGCCCGACCGAATGTTGGTAGACACCCGCCGCCGAAGCGTCCAGAGGTTGATCTGGACCCTGATTCTCGG